>DATAIH010000040.1:0-3510 GCA_036262755.1 Candidatus Acidiferrum sp. | reverse complement strand
TACCCATTTCACGATAGATGCCTTTGCTTGCGGGAGCAAACGGGCTATACGGGTGCTTAACCGTTTCGGGGGCTGTGACTTGGCACCATCCTGTAAGCCTCTGCTGAGTCCAGGCCGCTGCGAATTGTGATTTCCAGTTGGGCCAGAATGGCATGTGCGCGGCGGGGGAGATGGGTACGGAACTGGGCACAAGCTTCCGGTAGTTGGTCGAGCGCCGTTAACGTGTCGCGGAGCATCGCCCGAAGATCCAGGCTGGCCGGAGGCTGGTCCAATGCCCAGAGAGCCTCGACATAATCGGCATCCAGTTCAAACAATTGATGGATCAGGCGTTGGGGGATTTCTGCCGGCCGCAATTGCATGCGATCCAGAGCGCGAAATAGCGCGAATAGATCGAGCCGGGCTGTTTCCAGGCGCACGCGGAGGTCGGGAGGGATTTCCGCGGTGCGCGCCATAGCCCAAGCATGCAGCATCGCGGAGCTGCGGTCAACGGCAACGGACTACACCAAGGATGCCATCCTCAATCGATCCAACAGCGCCCAATCACCGTTCAATAACAGCAGGCGCAACGCTAAAAGCCGGCGTGCCCCCGCTTCGCTCCAGCGCATTCCGGCTTGCCGCAGACGGGCATGGACCACCTGCTTGTGCGCGCTCTCCACCGCGCCGCTGCCGATGCCATATCCCAACCGCAAATACTCGTCATAGCGCATGCGTCCGGCATTCTCACTGTAGTAGCTGATGAGTGATTGCAGGCTCTCGCGCAGTTCCTCGCTTTTCGGCCGGAGGCGTTTCAAAGCGGTGATCACATCTTGCACCTGGCCGGCCCGCAGATCTTCGGCAATTTGATGCACCCAGCGGTCGGCTTGCGCAGACCCTTCCCCGTAGCGCAGGCGGGCAAAGGTCCAGGCGTGTTCCAGGGCATGCCAAAAATCCAGGATTTCGCAACGCTGCACAAACATGGTCGCGCGGTTCCAGATCCATTCCGCGCCGTCACCGACAATCACCACGACGGTGTGCGGAGCTACCCAACCCAATTCCCGCAGCTGCGCGTACAAGCGCCGGAAGATGTCGTCGGCTTCTCCCAGGCAGGTGACCAGGAAGCGCCGGACCACCGAGCGGCGCCCGGGTGATGTTTCGACGCGTTCACTGGGCAGTAGCAGAACGCCGGTTTTGACTTCGCGAAAATGGCCTTGTTCGATTACGGGCAAGGGAGGTAACGGTTCGGCACCTATCCGCGGGCGGCGGTGCGTGCGGATCTGCATGCCCAAGGTACAACCATCGACTCCCAGGACCACCGCCGGGGGAGCCTTCTCTGTGGAGGCGCCCTCGCTCCGGCTGTCGGCGTGATATTGGCTCAGGGCTTCGCTGTAGCCGGCGGCTGCCTGGCCCAATCGCTGTGCCACTCGCCACACACCCATGGCGCTGATGGTCACTCCCAAGAGCAAATGCGCCAGCCGGGCCGCCAGTTCGTATGGCGCCACGGCAGCCAACAGTCCCAACCGGCGAGCCAAAGAACCACAAATGCGGCCCGGCTCCACACCGAGAAGATCCAATAAAGGCCGCCGTTCCTGTTGGCAGCGCGAACAACGGTACCGTGCCGGAGAGGCGTTCAGTCGCCCCCAGTGCGCTAACCAGGTGACTGGACGTGCATCGTGATAACTCATGGTGCGGCCGCATCGCGGACACTCCGGTGTCTGGGCGCGGATCTCTTCCGCCACCGTGTTGAGCTTGCGCTGCAAGGCCGCCAACATCTGCGGCCTGTACTCCAACTCCACTTCGCGCTCGAGCAAAATGAAACGCGACGGTTGGTCGGCAAGGTGGGGCCGCGCCGGTGGTTCTACCGGTTCGGGGCGAGAGAGGCGCCGCTGCGCCATGGCTCTTTTCCTCCTCTCATTCCGGCGATCGGTCGGCCGGAGTCCATCGGCGCCGCTGCCGATGGGACAACACGAGCAGTTGAGCGTTGATGACAAACAACTCGGCGACGGCTTCTTTGAAGCTGCGGCCGGAGTCCACGGCCGGACGCACCGCGTCGATCCACTCCATGGGTATGGACTCGACGTGTTTTTTGCCGTCGACCATGAAGGTGAGCGAATAAAACGGATGGCCGGCTCCTTTGGCGCAATGGCAGCTTGATTTCCCGCAGCGCCGGTGAGTCAGCGCCAGTGATCCGGGCAATGCGTCCCGGGGGATCTTCCGCAGATGTGCCAGAAGCGCGCGTTTGCGACGTTTCAAAGCGGCGGCCTCGGGCCCGGCGGGAGTCGCGGGCTGTTTCATCTGATAGTAATTATACAATCAGATGTTGTACATAAAACAAGACCCGCTCCAAATGTTGTGCGACATCAAATGGAAAGTCTGCGCAGCGCGGCGAACGTGCTGTGATTCAATGAAGCTTTAGCGGTCGGTTCAGAGGCAGCGCCACTCGGCAATTGGAAATCCATAGGGGGCAGAAGTGGCCAGGTTAATTAGGGAGCCATGAGCGCCCGGCAGTGGTCCGCGTGCAACCAACGGACAAAGCCGAGGAGATTGTCGGCCTTGCTCAGGAACGCGGCTGGAAGGTGATTGTGGGCGTCGAGCCCGATCAGATCGAGATCTCTCCGATCTTCGCAAGCTCATGCGCACCGAGGCAAAGCCGGAAGTCAAACCGCACCTGCCAAAGATTAGCGGCAACGATTACTGCCCTTGCCGTAGCGCCAAGAAGTACAAGAAGTGCTGCGGCGCCTCCATAGCAAGTCCAGGAGCATGAAGAAAGTCTCCCTTATTACCGACGGCTCTTGCCTCGGCAATCCCGGGCCAGGGGGCTGGGCCTGCCTGCTTCGGTTCGGTGGCGTAAAAAGGGAGTTCTTCGGATTCGACCCGCATACCACCAATAACCGCATGGAACTGATGGCTCCGATTCAGGGCTTGCTGGCGCTCAAAGAGCCTTGCGAGGTGGAGATCACCACTGACTCCGAGTACGTGCTCCAGGGGATGACCAAGTGGATCTTCAAATGGAAGCGAAGGCATTGGTGGCGCAAGCATGCGCCTGTGCGCAACGCCGATCTCTGGATGGAACTAGACGAGTTGGCCTCACTGCATAAGACCACCTGGGTATGGACCCGGGGCCACGCCGGTCACGAAGACAACGCCCGGTGCGATTGGTTGGCACAGAATGCGGCAGCCACTTTACAAAGTTCTTGGGGGGATGGAAGGCCGCACGCACCTCTCCGCCTCGGCCTGGGTGTGGATTACTTGCCGCCCAAACCCCAAGCCGGTCTTTTCGATGACGCCGAGCCCGCTGCAGAGGATGACGAGGACGATGAGGAAGCGCTCCAATAGTTCGGCTGATACTGCCAACCGGCATTCCCCCCAAATCGGTTAGGCACCCCGCAACTGGCCACCCACACACTGCCGAAGCCTGCGGCCAGGCCGGAGCAGGGCCGTTTTCCAACGGTAATGGTCGCCGCGATTCGATCGCAGCCGGTGAATCGCATTGCGCGGACTATTCCCTACCCACACAGCATCGTCAGTCAGCAC
>DATAIH010000039.1:0-24377 GCA_036262755.1 Candidatus Acidiferrum sp. | reverse complement strand
GTGGCGCGCGAGCCAATAAAGCACGTTCGATTTGCCGCTCATAGGACCGATTTCAATAACCTGCTCCATGCCGAACAGGTGGGCGGGCACGCCGCTGTAAACCGCGTCGGCCAAGCGAGGATCGTGCTTCTGAATCGCTTTGATGATTGCAGCAGCGTGCACTCCGGTTGCGGTGCGAAACGCGTCGTGGCCAATCACCGGGTAGTTTGGCGGAATGGAAGTCTTCGTGGCGCGGGCAACTTTCTCGCAGTAATACCTGAGCTTGGAAAGGTCGCGGTCAATCAAGCCCGCGAGCCGCAGATTCACGAGCATGAGTTCCATGGGGGTGTTGCCGACCCGTTCGCCGAGGGCATTGGCGGCGGCGTGGACTTGATGCGCTCCACCGGCAATCGCGGCAAGGGAATTGGCGATGGCCAGGCCACGATCGTTGTGACCGTGCCAATCCACGCGAATGTTTTCGCCTGAAGGTTTCACCACTTCGTCGACGACAAATCGAACCAGGTTGAAAGCGCCCGTTGGCGTAGCGTGGCCCACCGTATCGCACAGAACAACGGCTCGCGCGCCGTTCCGAATCGCCGTGGAATACAGGCGCTTCACGGTTTCCGGGTCCGTTCGAACGGTATCTTCGGTGACGTACATGGACGGCAGGCCATGTTGTACCGCGAACCTCACCGCGTGTTCCGTGGTGCGCTGGAGATGCTCGACGCTCCAGTCCTCGACCAGACGCCGGATGGGGCTGGAGCCAAGGAAAGTGGCGGCTTCAATCGCGATTCCCACGCGCTCGGAAATCTCCACGATCGGGCGAATGTCGTTTTCGTGCGTTCGCGCGGCGCAATTCGGCTTGATCCTCATTCGGTTGATCGAGATTTCACGCGCCAAAGCTTCGGTGTGCGCCGCCGCCCGCGGCCCGGCGCCCGGCAGGCCGATATTGACGGAATCGATGCCGAGCGACTCCATTAAGTGCAGGATTTCAATCTTGTCCTCAATGCTGGGGTCAAAAACGGAGGGATTCTGCAATCCATCGCGAAGCGTCTCGTCATCGAGGAGCACCGGGGTGCCCGCAGGAATCGGAGGCGGAGTGGCGGTGTTCCAGTCGTAGATCCATTCGTTTTCAGGCATACGTCTCTCCGGCACCCCGGATGACACTTAATTACGCAACGTATAGCTCTGTGGCTGCTGCGCCGGATCAGGGCGATACAGTGTCTTGCAAAACTCGCAGCGATAAATCTCGGCCTTCGGCCCGATAAGCTCGGCCACTCCCTTGGGGTAGTCGTACCAGCGCTTCAAATGACCCGCGCAGAGTTTGCCCTTGTCATCTTTCTCGTCGCAAGCGCGCTGCTTGGGTTTGCGGGTCTTGATTTTGGGGGTGGCTGCCGTTTCTTCTGCCATGGAGTCCTTTCTACAAACCGTGGTCACGGAAAAAAGTCTTTAGCGCGGCCCGAACATTGCTGAGCTTTCCTCCGATGCCGGAGGCGAACGCAAATCGCAGGAAGGCGTCGGCCGCCTGCTCCTGCTCGCTGCCATAACGATACCACCATGGCTTTTCCTTCCGCGGCAGGCGGTCGACGTCGATATATTTCGTTTGCACCAGCTCCAGGATTCCGGCGCGTCCGTGTGTGCGGCCCCAGCCGCTCGCGCCACATCCGCCGTGAGGAGCTTCGGCAATCGCAAAGTAGCTGATGGCGTCATTGACCATCACCGCGCCGGCACGAATTTGCTCGGCGATCGATCGTCCTTTCCTCGCATGGGCGGTCCACACGCTAGCAGCCAGCGCGAATGGCGAGTCGTTGGCGTGTCGAAGCGCCTCTGCGGCATCCTTCACCGTTTGAATGGCCAGAACAGGCCCGAACGTCTCTTCCTGAAACAGATTCATGCTGGAATCAACGTCGGTAACGACGGTGGGCTCGAAGAAGTTCGGCCCGAGATCGGGACGCGGATGGCCGCCGCACAAAACCCTCGCGCCCCGCGCCACGGCGTCTTCGATCAAGTCGCTCATTCGTACGACGTGTTGCGGCCGAATCAAAGGTCCAACGTCTGTCTCGGGATCGCTGCCCGGGCCGAGGCGCAGCTTCTTCGTTTTCTGCACGCAAAGCGCTGCGAATTTTTCCGACACCGCTTGCTCGACGAACAGCCGCTCCACCGACAGGCAAACCTGTCCACAATTCGTGTAACTGCCCCATACCGCTGCGCTCGATGCCGTTTGCAAGTCTGCATCCGCAAGAACGATCATCGCGTCCTTGCCACCCAGTTCGAGGACCGTCGGTATGAGTTTCTTTGCACAAGCTTCCGCAACCCGCCGCCCGGTCTCGACGCTGCCGGTGAAAAGCACTTTATCGGGGCCCGACTCGACGAGCGCCTGCCCCACTTCTCCTCCACCCTGAACCACGGCGACGAGGTCTTGGGGGAAGCCGGCGTTGCGAAAGAGCTTTTCGATCAGGGCTCCACACCGCGGCGTGAAGTCAGAGGTCTTCGCGACCACCCCGTTCCCGGCTGCGACTGCGGGAATAATCTGACTCATCGGGATCGCCAGCGGGTAATTCCACGAAGAAATAATGCCAATCACGCCGAGCGGTTCATACACCAGACGGCCGGACTTAGCCTTTGCGGCAATGCTGTGATGTGGTACGCGTTCTCGGCGAAGCGCCGCAGGCGCGTTCTTGGACCAATACTCGGCCGAATCGAGCGCCACAAAAAGATCCGCAAAGAGGGCTTCCACACGGGGTTTTCCCGATTCACCGACAACGGCGTCAGCCAGTTCGTTGCGGGAAGCCAGCAAACATTCGCGAAGCTTCCGCAAACGCAGGCAGCGTTCGCGAAGAGGAGCCCTTGCCCATTGCTTTTGTGCCGCTCGCGCAAGCACGATGGTGCGCCCGACCATCTCCGGCGGCGTCTTCTCAATCTGTGCCAGGACCTTCCCCGTGGCGGGGTCGATCGAGGGCAGCGTGTCGATAGCAACGGCCGTGGCAGCCATAAGCGGATTCTAACCGATTTTCTGGTTCCCGGAGAGCAAACCGCCCCGTGAGCCCCGTAAGCCAAAAACCGGTACGGTCATCGGCAAGGTATCGCGAACAGGCTCCTAAGAATCTGCGATGCGCCAGGCCTCTTCGTGCTGCACCTCGACCATCACCAAACCCTGTGGCGGAACGGTCGGGCCAGCCTTTGAGCGGTCCTTGATTTCGTACAGGCGGTCAATGTCTTCCGGCTTGAGTCTTCCTCGCCCGACATCCAGCAGCGTGCCCACCATTTTGCGCACCATGTAACGGAGAAAGGATCGGCCGCTCACCGTGAAGAGCAGCTCCTCTCGATCGGCCGAGCGTGCGAGTTCCGCAGAATAGATTTCACGTTCTGTGGAACGCTCGCGGTACTCGTCCTCCGAATCTGCCGACGCTGCGAACGCAATGAAGTCATGCGTTCCGATAAAACGGGCCGCTGCATCACGCATGGCATCTTCATCCAGCGGAAACGGATAATGCAAGACGTAGCGCCACAGCGCCGGCGGCACGACTCTTCCTCGATACAAGCGATAGCGGTAGGTTTTGCGCCGCGCCGACCAGCGCGCATGGAAGTCCGGCCCGACTTCTTCCGCCCCCACAATGCGAATTGTCGGCGGCAGCAGCGCGTTTAGGGCGCGCTGGAATTCCTGCGCCGACAGCGCCGATCGTGTCTTGAAACTGGCTACCTGGCCGAGAGCATGGACGCCGGCGTCGGTTCGTCCCGCGCCGTGTAGAAAAATCTTTTCTTGCGCCAGGCGCTCGAGCACATTGACGATTTCCCCCTGAATGGTCGGCTTATTCGCCTGCATCTGCCAGCCGTGGAAATCCGTGCCGTCGTAGGCAATGGTGAGCTTGAAATGACGCATCAGGACGAGAGAAACGTTAGATCCAGCTAAAGGGCTGTGCGCGCAAAACGGCTGCCCGGCTTCAGGGCCACGCCGCCTTGCCGGCAAAGCGGGCAATCTTCCGGCTCATAGTGAGTGAGTGGCATTTGCAGCAGAGACTGCGCTTCGACGTCGAAGTCGATCGCTCCGCCACTGCGGTCGATCAGCGCCCCTGCAGCCATCACGCGCCCGCCGGCCTCTTCCACCACGTGAATGGTTTCCATTGTCGAGCCACCGGTGGTCCACACGTCCTCGGTCACCAGGACCTGGTGGCCCGGCCGGAGTTCAAATCCGCGGCGCAAGGTCATCATCCCGCTGGCGTCTCGTTCTACGAACAAGGCAGGCACGCCCGCACCCATCTCACTTTTTGGATCAGGCAATGCTCGCGCCACTTCCTGCCCGATGATGAGCCCCCCGATTGCCGGTGAGACCACCGCGTCCACGCGAACATCCGAAAACAGCTCGGCCAGGGCTTGCCCGAGCTTTTCCGCAAACCGCGGGTATTGCAGAACGAGCGCGCACTGTACGTACGTTTCGCTGTGCCGCCCACTGGATAGCTCGAAATGCCCGTGGCGGATGGCGCCGGCGGTCTCAAACATCTTCAGAATCTCTTCGCGCTTCAGCATGGCTCGAGCTGGCTCTACTCGGCTCCTAGACACCAAGTTCTGAGCAGCCTAGCCGTGGTCCCATTCGTTGTCAAGGAACGCGGACGCTTGTTAAACTATCCACCGTAATTTTGCCGCGCCAAGAGCAGTGGCCGCTTTCTGGGTCAAACTGTGACGGATGCCCCTGGAAAAGCCCTTCTCCCGGCCACTCTCCAGGCGAAATCCTTCCCCAACGCGATAAATTGACCCCCAAGTGTAACAGCAAGCGTTCGGGCCACGTTCCACGCTTGGCAGGTGTAAACAAAATCGTCCCTTTGGGACGGAATCTCGAGGAGCAATGATTATCATGAAAACTCTCTGGGAGACTCGAAAGTGTTTCCTTTCGCTGGCAATTTCTATCTTTGCTGGAGAACACCAAGACTCATGCAAGCGGATTGTGCGAACCCTGGTTGCGGCCTTCCTGGCGGGGGCGCTTGCGACCGGCTGTGTTTCCCCGGCTTTCGCGCAAAGTCCCGCACAAACCCCTGCACAGAGCCCAGCGCAAAGTCCGGCCCAGAACCCGCCAGCAAATCCCGCGCCCGCTCCTCAGGCGCCCATGGCTCCAGTGTCTTCGTTGGGTCTTGCCACGCACGACTTCTCTCGTGGCCCCAGCGCTTTTCCGAACCTGTTTAGACCTTACCGTCCGATCGGGCTCGAACCCCCGGTTCTCGCCAATTCGCCGCGCATAGAACAGCTCATCCACGACGGCAAATTGTCCATCACCCTGCAAGACGCCATCGAGCTGGCACTCGAGAACAGCTTGGACATTGCCGTGCAGCGTTACTACCCATGGACCGCCGATACCGATATCCTCAAAACCTCCGCCGGCAGCTTTGGCCGTGGAACGCCTGGAGCATCTTTCAACTCTTCGACGGCGAACCTTCCTTCCCTTTCCTATGATCCTCTGGTGACCGGCACGGTGGTTCTCGACGACCGCAACGCACCGGTCAACAACCCCTTCATCTCCGGCACGGGACAGTCGGTGGCCACCGCCGCGCATATCATCACCCATACCGACCAATACAACTCGCAATTCTTCCGAGGCTTCGAAACGGGTTCCACCCTAAGCGTGCTTTTCAACAACACCCGCAGCAGTTCCACCGCAACGGCCAACTTCTTCAATCCGGTAGTCCAATCGACTTTGAGCGCTGTGTTTTCACAGCAACTGCTGAGTGGCGCCGGCCTTTACGTCAATCGGCGTAACATCATGATCTCCAAGAACAACCGCAAAGTGGCCGATTGGGCGTTTGCGCAGCAAGCCATAACCGCGATTACCGCGACCATCACCGCGTATTGGGAACTCGTCTACGCCCGCGAGAATGTAAAAGTCGAGCAGCAGGCAGTCGCGGTCTCCGAAAAACTCTACAGCGACAACAAGAAGCAGCTGCAAGCCGGCACCATGGCTCCGCTCGACGTCACTCGCGCGCAATCCCAACTCGCTACCGACCGGCAAAACCTCATCGTCGCGCAAACCGTACAATTACAGGACGAGCAAATCCTGAAAAACGCAATCTCCAAAGATCCGATGGCTCCGAACCTCGTCAACGTCGAGATCATCCCCACCGATGAGCCCACGCCTCCGGCCGCAGTCGAAAACCCTTCGTTCGAGGATTCTGTGAAAGAGGCGTACGCCAAGCGCCCGGAGATTCAGGAGCAACTCTACAACGAGAAAAACGCGGAAATCGATGTTCGCGCGACGCGCAACGCCTTACTGCCCGAACTCACGCTTAGCGCTCAATACAGCTCGGTTGGCCTAGCGGGCAATTCTCCCCTCAAAAGCCAGACGCCGACACTTTCCGCAAGCCTCGGCAACCCCATTGTGGACGGTACGGGCACCCCGGTCATTCTGAATGGCGGCCAGATTTTTGAGCCCACCGTCATCTTTCCCATTGTCGGAACCAGCCGGCAAGGCCTCGGCGATTCCCTATCCCAAGTCTTTCAGGGCCGCTTCCCTGAGTACCTGGGCCAACTGACCCTGACGCTTCCCCTGCGCAACCGCTCGGCGCAAGCCGACAGCGCCCGCGCCCTTCTGGTTCAGCGCCAGCTCGAAACGCAAATGCAACAGTTGAAGAACGCCGCGCTGCTTGACGTTCGCAACAGCTACATCGCGCTGACGCAAGGTCGGGCTTCCGTTGAAGCGGCCAGTGAAGCGCGCCAATTGCAGCAGGAAACGTTCGATGCCGAGCAGAAAAAATACCGCCTCGGCGCTTCCACGACTTACAACGTGATTCTAACGCTGCGCGACCTTATCTCCGCGCAAGGCACGGAAATCCGCGCCCTCGCCAATCTCGAGGAGGCCAAAGCCAACTACGAGCGCGCCCTGGGCCGCACCCTCGAAGTGAATCATGTCACCGTTGCGGATGCTCTCTCGGGCGACGTCGAACGCGAAACGCTCATTCCGGGAACGCTCCACGGAAGAGTCGTGGGCACCGAAAAGCTCTTTGGCGACGGCTTGGGACGCTAGCCCCGTTTACTCTCGAAGGGGTTGCATCGGCCTCGCGCCGGTGCAACCCCTTCATGCTTCCACGGATCAAATCCCCGCCAAGCCTTCCCGCGCAATGACGCTAAGACCTCCCAGGCCTTGAACACTTGAACACTCGCGGACCTTTTGGCGACCTTCTACGTCTATGATCCTAGTTGGCCCCTGCGGTGCCGTGTGCCTATTCGTGCGTCAGGGCGTAGTTCTCGATGTCTCCAAGACTAGCCACGAATGTGAAACAAATTCCTTTGTTCCAGCGTTTTAGATAGTGGGGTATCAATAAAAAACGTCCCATTGGGACAGAATCGCGAGGGGTGAAAACCATTATGGGAATTTTGTGGACGTCTGGTAAGTTGTTCTTTCAGCGGGAAACCAAGAACAATCAGCCGCGCGCCTGGCAGGCGGCTCGTTCTCTGCTTGCAGCATTCCTAGCAGGCGCGCTGGCCGCAGGCTCCATTTCCCCGGTATTCGCGCAAAACCCGCCGCAGAATCCGCCTGCGAATCCCGTTCCCAAGCCAAGCGGCACGAACATCCCTCCCATCACTTCCCTGGGGGTCGCAAGCCGCAACTACTCGCGTGGACCAAGACCTTTTCCAAACATCTTCAGGCCCTACCAATCGCAATTCGTTCCGGCGCCGGTTCTCGTCAACTCCCCTCGCATCGACCAGCTCGTCCGCGACAACAAGCTTGAAATCAGCTTGCAAGACGCCATCGAGCTTGCACTCGAAAACAGCCTGGACATTGCCGTGCAGCGTTACTACCCGTGGATCTCCGATGCCGGTCTTCTCAATGCCAACGCCGGCAACACGGGCTTTGGCACCCCGGGCGTACAGATCTCCGCCTCTTCTGCACAAATCAACCCGTACGTGTTCTTCGTACAAAACTTCGATCCTCTGATCACCAGCAACAACATCATTGTCGACCAGACAACGCCGGTCAGCAACCCCTTCCTTTCCGGCACTTCTCTTACTTCCATCAAGTCTCATGCGTCGATTTTCAATAACCAGTACACGCAAACCTTTCATACGGGAACCAACCTGACCGTATTGTGGGACAACAACCGCAGCAGTTCCAATGCCAGCGCCAACGTCTTCAATCCGGCCGTAAGCTCCAATCTTCAAGTTTCTCTTTCGCAGCCCTTGCTAAACGGTTTCGGCAAGCAACTGTGGACGCGCAACATTCGCATTGCCAACAACAACCGCAAAATTGCTGACTGGAATTTTGCCCAGCAAGCCATCAACACAATCACGACGACTATTAATGACTATTGGGAACTTGTTTTTGCCCGCGAAAACGTAAGGGTGAATCAGCAGGCCGTCGCGGTTGCGCAGAAGCTCTATGAAGACAACAAAAAACAGTTGGAGATCGGTAGCATGGCTCCTCTGGACGTGACACGCTCGGAATCGGAACTTGCCACGGATCAACAAAACCTCATTTTTGCCCAGACCACCCAGCTGCAGGATGAACAAACGTTGAAGAACGACATCTCCAAGGATCCGCTTGCTCCGAACATAATCAACGTCGAAATCATTCCCACAGATCAGCCGAAGCAGCCGGAAGTCATCGAGGCCGCCACCTTTGAAGACGCTATTAAAGAAGCCTTCGCGAAGCGGCCTGAACTTCAGGAACAGGTCTACAACCTGAAGAACGCTGAAATTGATGTTCGCGCGACCAAGAACGCCCTTCTGCCGTCGCTCACCGCGAACGCGTTTTACGAGTCCGTTGGGCTGGCCGGTAATGCTTCGATTCCCGGCCAACCAGTTCTCGCCAGCAGCACCGTGCCCATCGTTGACGCCAACGGGACCCCCGTTGTAGTTGACATCAATGGCGTTGCCACTCCTATTTTTGAGCCGGAGGTTATTACGCCGACTACGGGTGTCAGGAAGATGGGCTTTACCGACGCGCAAAGCCAAATCTTTCACAACCGCTTCCCTGAGTACGCTGGCCAGTTGACCTTGACCCTTCCCCTGCGCAACCGCTCAGCCCAGGCTTTTCACGCGCGCGCTCTCCTGGTGCAACGGCAACTCGAAACGCAGACGCAGCAATTGCGAAACGCCGCCCTTCTCGACGTACGCAAAAGCTACATTGCGCTTACACAAGGCCGCGCGCAGGTTGCGGCAGCGAGCAAAGCGCGCCAGTTGCAGCAGGAAACGTTCGACGCCGAGAAGAAGAAGTATCAGCTTGGCGCCTCCACGACCTACCAAGTCATTTTGACCCAGCGCGACCTGATCTCGGCGCAAGGCACTGAGATTCGTGCCCTGGCGAACCTCGAGGAAGCCAAGGCCAGCTACGAGCGAGCCGTTGGCCGAACTTTGGAGGTCAATCACGTTACCGTCGCGGATGCGAAGGGCGGCGAAATCGAGCGCGAAACGCTCATCCCGGGCACGCTGCACGGCCAAGTCGTCGGCGTCGACCAGCTCTTCCCGAACGCCGGCCAGAAGTAAACTCCGGGTGCGCGGGGTATTGGTTTCGCTCGAAACCGTCTAGCGCGGGGCGCCGCCCGGGTTTCCCGGGCGCGCGACGTCATGTCTGAGAGAACCCGCCATGGAGATGGCACGCGTACGGCCGCACGGCCAACCATCTCACAACTGATGCGAATGCTTTCCCGCGTCTTGCTGTACAGGACGCCGGACAGGCGCTTGCCCCTCCTCATGGCTTTCGCATAGCATGGGTAGTAAGGATTGTCGAAAGCATTTGCTCGCGCGTTCGAGGAGAGCTTTCTAGAATGAGCGATAAGCCAAAAGCATCGGCTGAGACCCTAACGCCCGCCGAAACTTCCGCCTCGCCTCGCCAGCCCTCGGCGAAAGAACTCGACTGGGAGAGGAACATTCTTCAGCCGACTTTGGCAAAGAGCCCCGAAAGAACCTACGGCTTCACAACGACCTCGGGTCATCCGATTCGCCGCCTTTATACCGAAGCGGATTTGCCGAACTGGGATCCCGAACGCGATTTAGGCATGCCTGGCGTGCCCCCCTATACCCGTGGAATCCATCCCACGATGTACCGCACGCGCCTCTGGACCATGCGGCAGTTTGCGGGCTTTGGAACTGCAGAGGACACCAATGCACGTTTCCGCTATCTCCTCTCCCAAGGCCAGACGGGGCTGTCGACTGCTTTCGATTTACCCACGCTGATGGGTTATGACTCCGATCACCCCCTTTCCGAAGGCGAAGTCGGCAAATGTGGCGTAGCGATCAGCTCTCTCGCGGACATGGAAGTGCTCTTTGACAAAATCCCCCTGGCCAGCGTCACCACTTCCATGACCATCAATTCGCCGGCGGCCGTCATTTGGGCCATGTACCTCGCCGTTGCGGAAAAGCAGGGTGCGGATTGGCGGAAAATTTCTGGCACGCTACAGAACGACATCCTCAAGGAATACATCGCGCAAAAGGAATACATCTACCCGCCCGAGCCTTCCATGCGGTTGGTCATTGACACATTTGAATTCGGCGTCAAAAACACGCCTAAGTTCAACACCATTTCGATCAGCGGCTACCACATTCGCGAGGCAGGCTCCACGGCGATTCAAGAGTTGGCCTTTACCCTGCGCGACGGGCTCGAGTATGTCGAATGGGGAATGCGTCGCGGGCTCGATGTCGATCAATTCGTTCCGCAGTTGTCGTTTTTCTTCAACGCGCACAATGACTTCTTCGAAGAGATTGCTAAGTATCGTGCCGCGCGGCGCATCTGGCATAAGGCCATGGTCGAACGCTACAAATCGCACAATCCCCGCTCCTGGGCGCTGCGCTTTCACACTCAGACGGCGGGCTGTTCGCTCACGGCGCAGCAGCCGTACAACAATGTCGTTCGGACGGCCATTCAGGCGCTCGCTGCGGTGATGGGCGGCACACAATCCTTGCATACCAACTCTCTTGATGAAGCCTGGGCTTTGCCAACGGAGTTCGCGGCCACGATTGCGCTGCGCACACAGCAAATCATCGCTCATGAAACTGGCGTAACCAATACGGTCGATCCGCTTGGCGGTTCCTACTTCGTGGAAGCGCTTACCAACGAGGTCGAGCGCGGCGCCTGGGACTATATCGGCAAAATTGACGCGATGGGCGGCATGGTTGCCGCCGTCGAGCGCGGCTATCCGCAACGGGAAATCGCGGAAGCTTCCTACCGCTACCAGATGGCGGTGGACAAGAAAGAAAAAATCATCGTGGGCGTGAACGGTTTTATTTCCGAAGAGAAGCCGCTGGAGGTCCTGCAAATTGACGAGACGGTTCGGCGGCGCCAGGCCGAGCGCCTCGGTAAGCTCCGCGCCGAGCGTTCTCAAGCCGAGGTGGACCGCCGACTTGGCGCGCTGCGCAGCGCCGCCAGGGGGAACGAAAATCTCATGCCGTTCATCTTCGATGCCGTGAAGTCCTACGCCACCTTGGGTGAAATTTGCGACGCCATGCGCGACGTGTTCGGCACCTACGAAGAGGTCGCCATCACCTAGCCCATGCCGGAAAAGAAGATAAGAGTGCTGATCGCAAAGCCCGGGTTAGATGGCCACGACCGCGGCGCCAAGGTGATTGCGCGGGCGCTGCGTGATGCGGGCATGGAAGTCATCTATACGGGCCTGCGCCAGACCCCGGAGATGATTGCCTCGGCGGCGCTCCAGGAAGACGTCGACGTCATCGGCCTGTCCATTCTTTCGGGCGCGCATAACACGATTTGCCCGCAACTTATGAATCTTCTGCGAGAAAAAGGCATGAGTGATGTTACCGTCCTGGTCGGGGGCATTATCCCGGAAGCGGACATCCCCAATCTGAAGCACTCCGGTATCGCCGAGATCTTTCTCCCGGGCACCTCAACGCAGGACATCGTGGACTTTATTCATAGAAGCGTCCCACGCGCTTAACCCTTCTCCCTTTCGCGGTACATTTTCCGCATGCCGCGCATCACCTGTTTGATCCGCTGCTTTTCCTCCTGTCTCGCTGCCGGGTCGATTTTGCGTTCAAGGAACTCCATTTCCCGCCGAAGTTTGCGCCAATTCTCGAGCCTCTCTAGACGAACCGTACCGCGACGGATGGCCGCCAGCACGGCGCAGCCCGGCTCCACTTTATGGTTACAATTCGTGAATCGACACTGAGCTGCCAGCTCATCGATGTCGGCAAAGGCGTGCAAGATACCTTCCTCCGCGTCCCAGAGTTGCAATTCACGCAGTCCTGGCGTGTCCATGAGGAGTGCGCCGCCGGGCAGAGCGAAAATTTGCCGTACGCTCGTCGTGTGTCGTCCGCGGCTGTCCGACTCGCGCACTTCCCGCACCTCTTGCATGGCGTGCCCCATCAAACGGTTGACCATCGTCGATTTCCCCACTCCGGAAGAACCGAGCAGCACAATGGTTTCTCCGCGGACCAGATGCTTTCCCAATTCGTCGAATCCTTGCCCGGTTCGAGCGCTGAGGACGCACAGCGGAACTCCCAGCGAAACGCTCTCCATTTCCTGCAGTTTTTCCCGCACGTCTAGGCAAGCGTCGGCTTTGTTCAAGACAATTACGGGTTTCGCTCCGGAATCCCAGCATTGCGCCAGATACCTCTCGACGCGCCGGGGGTTGAAATCGCCGTCGAGCGCGGAAACGAGCAGGGCCGTATCCACATTCGCGGCGATCACTTGTTCGGCGATCTTCTTCCCCGCCAGCTTCCGCACAAGCTGGCTGCGGCGGCGCAGTACTTCGCGAATCATCGCGGCACCGCCCTGGTCCTGAAGCTCGGCGGCGACCCAGTCGCCCACCGCAGGCCAATCCGCGCCAGCTTCCGCCGCCAAGCGCAGCCTGCCCGCCGCTTCCGCCGAGCGCTCGCCGAAATCGCCCGAAACACGCCATCTTCCCCGGCTCTGGGCGATGACTCGCGCCGGCACTGCTTTCTCGCGCTCCATGGAGTGCCAGATGGCTTCGAAGAAGCCGTTCCATCCCCAACAGAAAAGCGACACTGCAATGTCCTCCTGCGGCCGTGACAAAGCACGCGGCCGAAGCTAGCGCCAAAACAAAACCGCCTTGGTGGAAGCGAGCGGAAGAGGAAAACGCGGGAGGGTGACTCCGTCAGTTCGAATAAACTGCCGCTGAGGCTATGGAATCAGTTCAAAGGAGCCGCAGGGAGACACCCGCCCGCAGGAACTTCGGTGAGCGTTCGCACAGGCGCCTCCTCGGTGTGGAATGGAGCAAGCCAGGCGACCACCAGGCTTACTCGAATTGCAATGCTAACGGGAGAATTCGTCCCCGTCAACTATTTTGCCGGTATTTCCGGTTACTGAACAAGCTTTCCTTCGGCATCCCGGATTTCCATCTTGCCCAGGTTCAGCTTCTTCATTTCGTCTTCGATCTTGGCTTTGTCGCCCACCGCCAGGACTACGATCTTGTCGGGGTGAATATATTTCTGGGCCATGGCTTGCGCTTGCTCCGGGCTCACGGCATCGACCTCTTCAGGCAATTTCGAGAAATAATCCAGCGGCAAATCGTAGGTAAAGAGTTCGGCGAACGTCCCGACAGCGTCGTTGCCTCGTTCGAACCGCCCGGGCATGGACCGCGTGATGGAGTCTTTCGAAAGCTTCATCTCATCCGTACTCATCTGCGTCTCACGCATTCGACGCAGTTCGTTGAATATTTCCGTCGTGGCCGGCGCCGTGACGTCTGTCCGCACCGCGGAATAGGCGAGAAACGGACCCGGCCGCCGATGATAAGCAAAGGTCGATCCTGCTCCGTAGGTGTAGCCATGGGCCTCGCGCAGATTCAAGTTGATGCGGCTCGAGAACAATCCGCCCAGTTCGGTATTCATCACTTCGAGCGGTGCATAGTCCGGAGTCGAGCGCGCGGCTCCCAGCTCATAGCATTCCAACGCGGTTTGCGGGGCACCGGGCCGGTCTACGAGAATCAGGCGCGCATCGCTTGACTCGAGCGTCCCGAATGCCGCGTCCGCGGACTTCCCCTCCTTCCACGCGCCAAACTCCTTCTCAAGCAAAGGCTTCAGTGTCTCGAGCTTAATGTTTCCGGCGATGACCAGCGCCGCGTCATTCGGAAAGTAGTGGTCGCGCCAGAACTTCAGCAGGTCGTCCCGCGAAATCGTTTTGAGCGAATCCGCCGTCCCGACGTCCGGGTATCCGTAAGCATTATGGGTCCCATACAACGCCGTCCTCATGACGCGCGTCGCGACCGAGAAAGGATCATCCTTTTCCTGCACCAACGCGGCTTCCCGCTCCTTCCTGACGCGGTCGATCTCGGCATTGGGAAAAGTCGGATGCAAGGCGATGTCGGCCAGTAATTCCAATGCCTCGGGAAAGTTGCGCATGAGGGCTTGTGTGCCAACGATCGAGCTGTCCATCGAAGATCTAGACCAAAGCCCGGCTCCAAGGTCTGCGGCGCGGTCGGCAATCTGTAAAGCGCTGCGCGTGGTCGTCCCCTGCTGCAGCATGCGCGCGGTGAAGCTCGCGAGGCCCGGCTTGTCGCCCGGGTTCGCGCCACTTCCGGAACGCAGCACCAGGGCCGCTGCCACCAGCGGCAGCCCCGGGCGGTCGCTATAGAAAACCGTCAAACCATTCGAGAGCTTGAACTGCTGCGGGACCGGCAAATGCAGCGGGCTCGATGGGCCAGGCTTTGGCGGAGCCTTCCGCCATTCCGCATCAGGATTTACAGGCTCGCCGCCCATCTTTGCCGTGTCCTTGGCTTGCGCTTTGGGCGTCGGCACTTCCGGTCCTAGGTCCTGTTTCCCGGGCACGCCGTAGACCACCACGCGCTGGTTGCTGCCGAGCTGCGTCTGGGCAAAGGCCTTCAGCGATTGCACAGAAGCGCTTTCATACCGCCCAATGTCCGCGGCAAGAAAATCCGGCGTTGCAAGGTAATGGTTATAGCTGTTCAAACGATCCGCGACGCCGCCGAAACCTCCCAGTGTTTCGAGTCCTTCGATAATTCGCGACTCAAGTACGTTTCGTGCGCGCTGCAACTCTTCTTCCGTCGGGCCAGCGGTGCGGAAGGCCTCGAGTTCCGTGTTGATGGCTTTTTCCAGGTCCTCCGGCTTCACCCCCGGGCGCGCGGTCGCCTGGACCTGAAACTCCGAACCCAGCATCAGTGATTGCTGATTCACCGCCACGTCGACCGCGATTTGCTTTTCGTAGACAAGCTTCTTGTAAAGCCGGCTGGACTTCCCGCCCCCCAACACCGTGGCGGCAAGGTCCGCCTCCGCATCACCCGGCTTGAAAATGGGCGAGGTGAGCCAGGCCTCATACACCCTCGGCAGTTGCACGTTGTCCTGAACGACGGCGCGACGCTCCGAAGTGATTGGCGGGGTCTTGGCCGTGATTCTCGGCACACGTTCCCCGCGCTTGAGTGGACCAAAATACTTTTCCACCAGTTCCTTGGCACGCTCCGGCTGAAAGTCACCCACGATAGCCAAGCTGGCGTTGTTAGGAGCGTAGTAAAGTCTGAAGAAATTCCTCACATCTTCCAGCTTTGCGGATTGGATGTCCTCATGCGAACCGATGACATCGCCGTAATACGGGTGGCCCTGGGGATAGAGCCGATGGAAGATTTCTTCTTCCACGATTCCGTAAGGCGCGTTCTCCATACTCTGGCGGCGCTCGTTGCGCACAACGTCCTGTTGGTTGGAAAGGTTGGCTTGGTCCAGCTTGTCGGGCAAATACCCCATGCGGTCGGATTCCAACCAGAGCGCCAACTCCAACTGATTCGATGGCAGAGTTTCGAAGTAATTGGTGCGGTCGAAATCCGTTGTTCCGTTAATGTCGCTCGCTCCCGCAGCTTCCAGCAACTGGAAGTGCGCATTTCCCGGGACATGGCGCGACCCTTCGAACATCATGTGCTCGAAAAGATGCGCGAAGCCGGTGCGGCCGGGCAATTCGTTCGCGGGCCCTACGTGGTACCACAAATTGACCGCCACCATCGGCAGCCGGTGATCTTCGGAAAGGATGACGTCCAGACCGTTCGGCAGCCTGTATTTCTCGAATTTGAGCTGCGGGACCTGAAGGGGCGCGGGCTTTGGCGCAGGTTTCTTGGTCTGCGCGGGGGCAGGAGCTTTTTTTGCGCCCGGCGCAGTGGCTTCGGCCGAGGGCGCTTTCTGTCCGGTGGACGGGATCGCGAAAATCAAAAACGCCGCGGCTCCAAGCGACAAGACACTCTTAGAGTATGCTTTCATCAAAGCTCCTTTCGGATGGCACGGATCGAAGCTTAACCGCTCGGACCACGCTCGCAGGTTGCTTGAGGATCCCATGACTAGCTTACCTGCGTTCTCAAGAAGTGCAAGCGTTTTGCCTCAGACGATGTTCTGACGGCCGGGAAGCGCCGTCCGGGTGAGCTACAGCTTCACTTCGCTGATTTGGATAACCGGCTCGATGTTGGTGTAATTCGGAACATCGCTCATGATTTCCCTGGAGTGCGGCCCAAAAGCGGATTGAAACGCTTCCACGGAATCGAATTGAAGCTGTCCGATGGCCAAATAGGGAGCGCGGGAGCCTGGCGCCGCGCCTGCGATTCCATGCTCTACGGCGACGCCCTTCAGCGCTGGTCCCAGCAGCCTGCCTACCAGAGGGATGTGTGTATTGCAGTAGTAGTGGATATCAAAATGGCTGCCGGAGCTGTTCGGATACAGGACGGTGACTTTGATCATGTCTGCCTCGGTCGCTTTTCGCGTAAGCCTCGAATTAGACGGCTCCTCAAACATCCGCGTCAAGGCATAATCACGCCCCGCGCGCCGCGTATGTACCGGTTCGCCGAAGGCGCGCAAACCACGTATACTGTGAGCCTTGGCTGGGCAGCTGTTTCTAGGAGTGTCCAACGCTCTCGATTCTGTGAGGCTATAGCGTGGCCGGTTCCATCCTGAAAACTGCCGCAAATCGCAAATCTCCCGACTTCGAAAAGAACACGCGCCGCATCATCGACCTCCTCACGGAAGTCAAGAATGAGGAAGAGCAGATTCTTCAGGGCGGCGGCCCCAAGGCCATCGAGGCCCAGCACAAAAAAGGCCGCCTGACCGCGCGCGAGCGCATCGGGAAGCTGATCGATGCTCACTCGCAGTTTTTCGAGCTTGGCATTTATGCGGCGTTTGAAATGTACGAAGAGTGGGGCGGCGCGCCTTGCGCCGGCACGATCACCGGGCTCGCCAAAGTTTGCGGTCGCACTTTCATGATCATCGCCAATGACGCCACGGTGAAAGCCGGGGCGTTTTTCCCCATGACCGCAAAAAAAGTGATCCGCGCGCAGAATATCGCCATCGAGAATCACATTCCCACAATTTATCTGGTCGATTCCGCGGGCGTGTTTCTTCCTTTGCAGGAAGATGTGTTTCCTGATACCGACGACTTTGGCCGCGTCTTTCGCAACAACGCGGTCATGAGTGCCATGGGCATTCCACAGATTACCGCTATCATGGGCATGTGCGTGGCGGGAGGCGCGTATCTTCCCGTGATGTGCGATCACATCCTCATGACCGAAGGGTCGGGATTGTTTCTCGCCGGTCCCGCGCTGGTGCAGGCGGCCATCGGGCAAAAGTCGTCCGCCGAAGACCTCGGCGGCGCAAAAATGCATTCGCAAATCAGCGGGACCGTGGATTTTCGCGAGCCGGATGACGAGGCGTGCCTCACGCGTATCCGTGCGCTCGCAGACAAAATGGGCGCACCTGAAGCTTCGCCGTTTAGCCATGTGATAGCGCGCGATCCTCTTTATGCCGCTGAGGAAATCTACGGGATCTTTTCCGGCGATCCCGCCAGGCAGTACGACATGCGGCAAATCATTGCTCGCGTCGCGGACGCGAGCGAATTCGAGGAGTATCGAGCCGAATATGGGGAAACCGTGCTTTGCGGCTACACGCGCATAGGTGGCTGGGCCGTTGGTATCGTTGCCAATCAGAAGAAGCACGTGCAAACGCGGGCGCGCGGATCGGACCAAAAGCGCATGGAATTCGGCGGAGTGATCTATACCGAGTCCGCGGAAAAAGCCGCTCGCTTCATCATGGACTGCAATCAGAACCGCATCCCACTCGTGTTTTTGCACGATGTAAACGGCTTTATGGTCGGCAAAGACGCCGAATGGAGCGGCATCATCCGCGCCGGCGCGAAGATGGTCAACGCCGTCGCTAATAGCGTCGTACCCAAGATTTCCGTCATTTGCGGAGGCAGCTTCGGGGCCGGCCACTACGCCATGTGCGGAAAAGCCTATGACCCGCGGCTCATTTTTGCCTGGCCCACCGCGCGCTATGCGGTGATGAGCGGAGATTCCGCCGCTGGTACGCTGGTGGAAATCAAACTCAAACAGCTCGAACGCGAAGGCAAGAAGGTCGACGAAAAACAGAAAAGAGAACTCTACGAATCCGTTCGCCGAACCTACGAGCACCAGACCGATCCACGCTATGCCGCGGCACGCCTGTGGGTGGACGCCATCATTGATCCGGCGCACACACGCGACGCGCTCATCTGGGCGCTCGAATCCGCCTCACTGAATCCGGTCCTCGCCGAGTGGAAAACCGGGGTCTTGCAAACCTAGAACAGGATTACAATGCTCAGGCTGGATGAACGGCACGCGCTAGCGAAAAAAGTGTGGTTTGGCGAAAAAGCGCATAGTGACTACGAACTGTCCTCTTTGCTCTGGCAGTTTGGTGTGTCCCGCTTCGGAGCCTCCGAAATAATCAAGCTGGGGACAAATGGCAAGGGTAAAGCTGATCGAGTGTCCTAGAGATGCCTGGCAAGGGCTGCAAGATTTCATTCCGACAGAATACAAAGCCGAATACCTGAAGGAACTGGTCCTCGCTGGATTCCGGCACATTGACGCCGTGAGTTTTGTATCGCCAAAGCACGTCAAGCAGATGGCGGACAGCGAAGAGGTGATGGCAAAGCTCGGCGCCTCGCTTCCCGCGAACTCGGAGCCGCCGGAAATCATTGGAATAGTCGTGAACGACAAAGGATTGGAGCGGGCCCTCGCAACTCCGGGCGTGACGACCATCGGCTATCCTTATTCCATCTCCGCGTATTTCCGTCGCGCCAACGCCAACATGACACGCGCCGAGTCCCGCGCCCTGGTCGAAAGACTGAAAAAGGAAACCGCGGCGGTCAATCGCGGCTTGGTAATTTATGTTTCAATGGCCTTTGGAAACCCCTATGACGAGCCCTGGGGGCCGGAGATCGTTACGGATACCTTGGAGTGGCTCAAGGACATCCGCGTTCGCACGGTTTCTCTCGCCGACACGGTTGGCACTGCCACGCCGCAACTCGTCGGCGACCTGTATCGTCAGGTGAAAGACCATGTTGCCGGAATCGAGCTTGGAGTTCACTTGCACAGCCGGCCGGAAAATGCGGAGGAAAAAATTCTAGCGGCTTACGAAGCCGGATGCCGCCGCTTTGACAGCGCCCTCACCGGGCTGGGCGGCTGTCCGTTCGCAGGAGACCATCTGGTGGGCAACATCGCTACCGAGGATGTGCTAGCGGCGCTCGGCAAAGCGGGCGCCGACCCGGGCATCGTGACATTGCAGCTTGCAAAAGCTCTCGCGATGACCAATGAAATTCGCGCAAAATACGCCCAGGCTCCACTCGTGAACTGAGAGGAGATTTGACCCATGTATTCCACGCTTCTTCTTGATATCTCCGGCGCTGTCGGCACCGTGACCCTGAATCGTCCCGATAAGCGCAACGCCATCTCCGCCACCATGATTGCCGAGTTGCAAACCGCGCTCGATGAGATAGAAAAAAGTCATGCGCGCGTAGCCATTCTCACCGGAGCGGGCACGGCGTTTTGTTCGGGAATGGATCTCGAAATGCTCGCGGCGATCGCGGAGCAATCTCCCGCGGAGAATCAGGAAGATTCCCGGCGCATGGCGAAAATGTTGCGCCGCGTCTGGAGCTTCCCTCGGCCGCTGATCGCGGCGGTCAATGGCGCCGCCCTTGCCGGCGGCTGCGGAATTGCCACGTTGTGCGACTTCACGCTGGCGGTTCCGGGGGCGAAGTTTGGCTATACGGAAGTCAAAATCGGATTTTTGCCCGCCCTGGTCTCCGTTTTCCTGATTCGTCAGATCGGGGAGAAACGCACCAGGGACCTCCTGCTCACCGGGCGGATCTTTGACGCGGAGGAAGCCCAGGCCGTGGGCCTGGTCAACGAAATAGTTCCGGCGGAAAAGCTTCTTACACGCGCTCGGGAGCTTGCCGACCTTTTGATTGCCGCAAGCCCCGCAAGCCTCTCTCGCGCGAAACGCCTGATGACGTCCGCGGCGGGGCCGGCCGTGGACCACGACCTCGAGCGCGCGATCCTCGAAAATGCGCGTATTCGCTGCACCCCCGATTTCAAAGAAGGCCTCGCCTCTTTCCTGGAAAAACGCAAACCGGTCTGGCAAGGCAAGCCGGAATAGGCAGAGAGAACCGCATGCTCGAATATCACGATGCAAAAGTGCGTGTTCGCTATGCGGAGACCGACCAGATGGGCGTGGTGTATCACGCCAACTTTCTGGTTTGGTTCGAGGTGGGCCGCGTGGAATTGATGCGCGCGCTGGGCGTGGAATACAAAAAGATGGAAAAGGAGGATGACTGCCACATCGTGGTAGCCGATGTGCACTGCCGCTATCATCACTCCGCGCGTTATGACGAAGTATTACGTATCCGCACACGCATCACGGAGTCGAAGAACCGCGTGGTGGTGTTTTCCTATGAAGTGATTCGTGACGCGGACGGTCAAGTACTGGCCAACGGCGAAACGACGCATGTCATTTGCGGAAGCAACGGACATCCAAAACTTCTGCCCGAGAAATATAGAAAGATCATGGTGGCGGCGGGCGTGCCCCGGCCGCATGGGGGCCGCCCATGAGCGTTTTGTTGACGGGCAACGATCTGACGTTTTCGCAACTCTATGCCGTGGCGCTCGATGGCGAAAACACGGGGCTGGCACCGAGCGCGGTCGAAAAAATGAAGGCCTCCCGCACGGCAGTGGAACGCCTTTTGGCTTCCGGAGCGACCGCCTACGGCATAAATACTGGCTTCGGGAAGCTCGCGTCCATGCGCATTTCGCCCGAACAGGTGCGTCAACTGCAAGTGAATCTCGTGCGCTCACACGCGAGCGGCGTCGGCCCATCGCTCGGCGAAACAGAGACCCGGGCGATGATGCTGCTGCGGGCAAACGCCTTGGCGAAAGGACTTAGCGGAGTTCGGCCGCGCGTCGTGGAAACGCTGTGTCAGATGTTGAACGCGAAAGTGCACCCGGTGATTCCCTCGCAGGGCTCGGTTGGCGCTTCCGGTGACCTGGCGCCCTTGGCACATCTGGCGCACGTGATGATCGGCGAGGGGCAAGCAAGGTTCCGCAACGAAACCTTGCCGGGCGGCGAAGCCATGAAGCGCGCAGCCATCGCTCCGATCGAGCTGCAAGCGAAAGAAGGCCTTTCGCTGCTGAACGGCACGCAAGGAATGCTGGCGCTTCTGAGCCTCGCCCTGCGGGAAGCCGACATTCTGGTGGACACTGCAGATGTGGCCGCGGCGCTTTCTCTCGATGCCCTGCGCGGCAGCCCCGGCGCCTTCGACGCAAGAATCATGCACGCGCGTGCCTACCCCGGCGCGGGCACCACCGCCCGCAACCTTGCACATCTGAACGAAGGCAGCCAGATTCGCGAATCGCACCGTGCCGCGGAGAAGGATCCGCGCGTGCAGGATGCTTACAGTTTGCGCTGCACGCCGCAAGTGCACGGTGCGGTGCGCGACGCGCTCCAGCAAGCGCGGGAAATGGCCACGGTGGAACTGAACAGCGCGACGGATAATCCCCTGGTGTTCGTGCGCGATGACGCGGGCGGCGACATCATCAGCGGCGGCAATTTCCATGGCCAGCCGCTGGCGATGGCCGCAGACCAGGTGGCCATCGCCATTGCCACCCTCGGCGGCATTGTCGAGCGGCGAGTCGAGCAGATGACCAACCCATTGACCAGCATGTTGCCTGCGTTTCTGACGCCAGAGCCCGGATTGAATTCCGGGTTTATGATTGCGCAGGTGACCGCCGCGGCACTGACCGGCGAGAACAAAGCGCTTGCGACGCCGCACTCCGTCGATTCGATTTCCACTTCCGGGAACCAAGAAGATTATGTCTCCATGGGCATGAGCGGAGCGCGGCGGCTCGACCGCATGCTCAAAAACCTGCGAAACACCATTGCCATTGAGCTGTTATGCGCCTGCCAGGGAATTGACCTGCTCGCGCCGCTGAAAACCGGAAACCTCGCTATAAGGGCTTATCAAGTTGTGCGCTCGAAATCGCTCATGCTTTCCGCGGACCGGCCCCTTGCGGCGGACATTGAAGCTGTCTCCGCGCTGGTTGCTGACGGCGCAATTGCCGCCGTCCTCAACTGAGCCAAAACAAACTGCCTTCGCGTCCTGATCAAATGCCGGAAAACGACTTGGGTTTCGCAGTGAGGAGTTCGAGTTCGTCGGGCGTGCGCGGCCAATCTTCGCGGAGAAGGCGTGAGAGAGCGCGGTCGGCGAGGAGTTTTCCGCCGGTCTGGCAGGCGGGGCAGTAGTTGGTTTCATTCGAGGCGTAGCGGATGCGTTGGACTTTCGTTCCGCAACGCGGGCAGGGCTGCTTGTAACGACCGTGAACGGCCATGCCTTCGCGAAAGGCGGTAACGTTTCGAGGGAACCCTGCTCCCGCTTCTCGGCGGAGGCGCCCGGTCCAACGCGTAAGCGTCGTGCGGGTAGCCTCCCATAGGCGACGTATTTCCGGGGCGGCCAGCTTCTGCGTTAGCGCAAGCGGCGAAAGTCTTGCCTCGAACAGGATTTCATCGGAGTAGGCGTTGCCGATGCCGCTGAAAAGACGCGGGTCGGTGAGGGCGCGCTTCAGGGTGTGATTTGCGGAGAGTAGAACCGCAGCGAATTCGGACGAGTCGGACTCGAGAACCTCAATGCCACCGGGATCCAACTCGCGAAGTCCGGCCTCGCCCGAAACCACGTGGAGCGAGGCCCGTTTTTGAGAGCCGGCTTCGGTCCAAAGAAGCGATCCCGCGGGAAAGTCAAACGCCGCGAGGCCCCGAGGCGGGGAGACCTTCGCGCCGCGAGCCCGCCAGTGAAGTCTGCCCGCAATCATCAAATGCAAAACGAGCCAGAGGTCGCCTTCCAGGCCAATGCAAATCCGTTTTCCGACGCGGCGTAAGCGCAGCGGCTTTTTGCCGGCGGCGCTCGAGAGCGGGGGCGTGGCCGTCCGCAACAGAAACGGGCTCACGACGCGCACGCCTTCGAGGG
The DNA here is from genome assembly GCA_036262755.1 of Candidatus Acidiferrum sp. Classification (GTDB taxonomy): domain Bacteria; phylum Acidobacteriota; class Terriglobia; order Acidiferrales; family UBA7541; genus Acidiferrum. Next base: position 1,198 of record DATAIH010000039.1, on the reverse strand, counting down.
TTTGTCCGAGAATGCGCTTTTCGAGTGCTTCGATGTAAACGGTAATATCCGGCAACTCCGGCATGCGGTCCCTCTAGCCTTCCTAGGATAACGCCGAGGACCTAGTGATGGTGGAAATGAGGAAGGACCTTTTCGCCGAACAGGCGCGCTTGCTCGGGGCGGTTGTCGCCCCAGAGTTCCAGCATCATCTGGGTGCAGCCCGCGGCGCGGTATTCCTCGAGCCTGTCGATACACTGTTTTGGCGAACCCGCGATGGGACAAACCTTGTCGAGCGTGGGGTCGGAGACCGCGCGTGCGGCGGCCTTGCGGCCGCCTTTTTCCATGGCGTCGGCGATGGGCTGGATTTCTTCGCGCGTTAGGCCGGCGCACTCGAGCAATGTGTCCGCCGAGCCCTTGATGTTTTGCACTTTGTTTGCGAGGTACATGGCGGCCATTTCACGCGCCCCCTCACGGGCGGTTTTGGGATCTTCGCCGACGCTGCCAACCACCACGCAGCCAAGATCGAGCCCGGACCCGTCGCGCCCCGCTTTCTTCGCGCCGTCCTCCATAACTTTCCGCGAATACCTGGCAAATTTCGGTGTGGTGATGCTCGCGGTCAGCAAGCCTTGGGTCATGGCGCCAGCGAGCCGCTGCAGGACCGGGCCGGTTGCGCCAATGTAGATCGGCGGCAGCCAGCGTGGCGCGTGCGCGTCGGCTTTCAGAGCGGGCGCAAAGGCCTGAAACGCTTTGCCTTCATACTTCACCTCGTCGCCCGAGAGCATGGCTTTGATGATTTCGATGCTTTCGCGCATCACAGTAGCCGGTCCGACTTCCTTGCCCTTCTCGCCTTCGCCGATTTCCTTCATAAAGATCTTCGACGCTCCCAGACCGAGAAGGAAGCGTCCTTCACCCGCAGCTTCCTGCAGGATGCGCGCTTCCATGGCAATCTGCACCGGGTGACGGGTGTAGGGCGAAATGATGCCCCAGGCGATCGAGATTCTTTTTGTCTCGCGCGCAAGGATCGCGGTAGCGGCGGTGGATGAACGCGCTTCCATGGAGTGCTTGCGCCACCAGGGGTAGGCTTCCGCCAGCCAGAAGACGTCGAAGCCGGCAGCCTCACAGGCCTGCCCCATGAGCACGGTCTCGTCAAGCGGCTCCATGCTCAATTGCAGAACGCCAATTCTGAACGGCAGACTCATCGCGCTATTCGCTCCTTTTT
>DATAIH010000038.1:0-4118 GCA_036262755.1 Candidatus Acidiferrum sp. | reverse complement strand
TGCCCTCAGGCAGCAGCCTGGTGTCAGTGCCCTGGGAATGCAAATCGGATTTACGTTTTAAGAAATCGATCGAGATGCTGCGCCGGGCACATGTTCTGTTCATCTTGGTCTGTGCGGCTCTGCTTGGGCGAGCGCTCGTTGGTCACTCGTCTGGGTTCGCTCAAGTTCCCGAGCCCTCCGCTGCAGAGCGGAACCTGGCGATAGTGGTCAATGTGGCGAACCCCGTGGACGAGTTGACCATGGCGGATTTGCGGCGGGTTTTTCTGGGTGAACGCGGGCACTGGCAGAACGGCCGCCGCATTACCCTGGTGATGCTTGAGCGTGGTTGGCCGGAGCGCGGTGCTGTGCTCACCAGCATCTTCCATATGGACGAAACCGAATTTAACAATCATTTCTTGCATGGCCTGTTTACCGGGGAAGTGTTTGTTTCCCCGAAGACGCTGTCAACGCCGGAGGGCGTTCGGAAGTTCATCTTTAATGTGCCCGGCGCTATCGGCTATCTCCGGGCCTCGGATGTGGATAAGACCGTCAAAGTCATTCGGATCGACGAACGCCTTCCTGGGGACAAGGGTTACAAGCTGCACGTTCCCCCGCGGGAGGGCAAATAGCATGGGCAGAGAAAACGAACGCCCTCACGGAGAAGCGCTGCCCGGGCTGGGCCCGGCGCAGGCCTGGGGTGGGCTCTCGCGTTACAGTTCAGCGCTGCTGTTTTTTTTCACTTTTTGCGCCGTGACGGTAGTCGGCTTGTTTGTGATCCGCGATCTTCGCAGGGCCGATATGCAAGAGCAGAATATGTATGCACGATCGGTTCAAAGCCTTCATCGAATAGCGGCTTTGGAGTATCAGACTCAGGAAACCAGGCGTAGTACCCTCTATGCCCTGAGTACGGGCGACAGCAATCTTCATGTAAGATACGCCGACCAGTCGCGAGAAGCGGACCATCTCGTCTCCGAAGGCATTACCGCGTACCTCGAGAATGCGGAAACCGGGAATGAGACCGACGTTGGCAGGCGCCTGGAGCGCGATTGGTCCACGTACTTGAGTGTTCGGGACGAAGTGCTGGCTTCGATTCTGGAGGGGAGCACTAAAGAAGCGGTAGATCGCGATCTCACCCAGGGCGTCGAGTCCTTTGACCGAGTTCGTCAAGATCTCGCCGAGATCGAGCGGGTTTACGACCAGCAGGCGTCTCAGCAACGTTCCAGCGTCGACGCCACTTCGCGGCGCACCATGATCCGCGTGGCGGGAGTCTTGGCGATTACCCTGATCGCCACCATCGCGTCAGTGTGGACCATTCAGAGAATCAGGATGACCGGGGCGATTCAACTGGCCAGGTTGCAGATGGAGTTTGTAGCCTCGGTGTCCCACGAGTTGCGCACCCCCCTCTCGGTCATTTCATCGGCGGCGGACAACATCGCGGACGGGTTGGTCAAGGGAACCGACGATATGAAAAAGTACGGAGCGGCCATCCAAAATCAAAGTCGTCAGATGACCGAGCTGGTAGATCAAATCCTCCTATTTTCTGCCACGAAAGAACGCAAGAACCAAGCCGCCTTCAGCACCTTGGATGTGCCGAAAATCGTGCGTTCCGTCATCCAGCAGACTTCGGACTTGGTCCGGGCATCCGGATTCCAGATCGAGCTTGAAATCGAGCCGGCCCTCCCTGCCGTCCGGGGGGACGCTTCTGCCGTGGCACGCTGCTTGCAAAACATGATCGTAAATGCCGTAAAGTACAGCGGGAAAAGCCGCTGGATTGGGGTGCGGGCGCTCTTGAGCCACTCGCAATTGCGCGGCCGGACAGAGGTCCAAGTCGCCGTCCGGGATCGCGGCATCGGAATTGCAAAAGCAGAGTTGGCTCACGTGTTCGAGCCGTTTTACCGCAGCCCCGCGGTAGTCGCGGAGCAGATTCATGGGACCGGGCTGGGATTGTCGGTTTCCCAAAACATCGCCGAGGCCATGGGTGGTCACCTTACCGTGACGAGCGAGCTCGGCGCTGGCAGTGTTTTCACCTTGCATTTGCCGATCGTGGAGGATACCCGGTCGCAAGTACCGCCAGAAAGTCAACTGGATGGAACGCCTCGATGAACGAAAATATCTTACTGGTTGAGGACGAAGAAGCTCTGCGGATGACCCTGAGAGATCGTTTGCAGAGCGAGGGCTACGTTGTCGACCTGGCCGATGACGGAGAGAAAGGCTATGAAAAGGCCACTCGTCAGCCCTTCGATTTGATTATTCTCGACATCATGCTGCCCCGCTGCAACGGGCTCGACGTCTGCCGCGGAATCCGGCTGGCGGGACTGGCCACGCCGATTCTCCTGCTCACCGCTCGCGGGCAAACGGTCGATAAGGTGGTGGGCCTAAAACTCGGGGCCGATGACTATGTCACCAAACCATTCGACACCATGGAGCTCATGGCCCGTATCGAGGTATTGTTACGCCGCTCCGCGCCCCGCAGCGGCATCGGCCTTCATAAATTCGGGTCCATTCGCGTGGACTTTCGCGGGACGCAGGTAACTCGCGACAATGCCCCGGTTTATTTGACCGCCAGGGAATTTCAGCTCTTGCGTTATCTCATTGAGCGTGCCGGAACCACTCTCTCCCGCGCGGAAATCCTTCGGGAAGTCTGGGGATACGAGGGCGGCACTTTTAGCCGCACGGTTGACGTACACGTGGCGAGTCTCCGGCAAAAGCTGGAAGATATGCCAAAGAAACCCAAATGGATCGTCACCGTTCCGGGTCTCGGTTATCGATTTCAGGGATAGGCGGCGGGCTTCCGGGACCTGTGGTGCGGGCCCGCTAGCTTCTCGAGATGTTCGGCGGCCGATCGCGCTTTCCGGTGAAGTTCGCCGGTGTACCACCGCGGAGCATACTCCTGCAGAAGGTTATAAAGCATCAGAAACGCCTCGGCCTGCCTGTGCCCTTGCTGTCCGAAAGCGAGCTCGCCTCTCCGATGATGTTCATGGGTGTACCACCGGGGCGCGTAGTCCTCCAAAAGGCGATGCAAATCTCGGAGCACAACGACAACGTTGTTCCGCGGTTTTTCCTCTCGCGCCGATCGATCTAGCTCGGCTCGAAACAAGCTCATTTCGTGTCGATTCGTTGTAGTGAGGAACATCGCTTCGATTCCCCGCGAGTTATTCCGCGCATCGCGCGGCCTAATCGCCCGAACGACGCGGAACCCTCTCCCTTAGATTAGTCACATCCCGGCCCGAGAGCGCAGTAAAAACATGTCAAATGGGTGTAAAGTCGCCCAAAAGGGAAACGCACGGACCAGACCTTCTCCGCTCGTCCCTCAAGCGGTTCATCGAGGCCACCGGTCGAACTAGGTCAGGCGAAGATGTGGCGAAACTAGATGGTAGGATGCGAGCCAAACGGGGATGTCTCACTTTGAGCTCGTCCGAATCTGCACCATGTTTCTTGCCCTCTCCGCCCTGATTTCCTCTATCCTTAGCGGGCGGTCGGGTAGGCGTCCGAGCCGCCCCACTGGTCGAAACCTGAACTTGGGTACAGTTGTATTTGACCAGGCGCAAGGACGATCATTCCCGTGGGCAACGTATACTGAGGAGGGTTTTACCGGGACATTACAAGTATTTCGGGTTCCTTTGGAGATTTTCGTCGCACCCCCCTCAACGGAGATCGCTCCAAACGTAAGAGCATCCTCGGAGGGCTACTACGTCTCGATATATCAAGCTCGCACTATGGGTGCTGCTGCTCTCCTGGCCAGCAAGCAGCGCTCGGCTTCCGCAGCCGCAACGCGGCAACACGCGCAGCCCGCACGGGTCACTGGCAATCCCCTGCAATAACTGCCACACCGCGACGGCTTGGCGGCCCATCAAGGCAATTCCCGAGTTCGATCACAACAAAACAAGATATCCGCTGCGGGGCATGCACGAAGGCGTGCAATGCGTACAGTGCCATGTGAAACCCGTGTTCACCGACGTGGGGAAAAATTGCCAGGACTGCCACACCGACATCCATCAGAATAAAATGGGCACGAACTGCGCGGATTGCCACACCGTACAAGGCTGGAAGATTGCCGTGCAGCAGGTGAAGGATCACCAGAATCGTTTCCCGCTGCTCGGAGCGCACGCGGCGGTGCAATGCGATGACTGCCATAAGAG
>DATAIH010000037.1:0-49880 GCA_036262755.1 Candidatus Acidiferrum sp. | reverse complement strand
GGCACCTGTCGCGGGCGGGCGCGAAGTCTTGGCAATCCCCGTCAAGCACGGTTTCTCTCTCTTGAAACGCTCGGCGCCCATAGGTGACGTGATCTTGCGTGAACAAATCACTCTCAGTTGACTCATGACCTAAACCGGAGGGCAGTGGCGCCACTCGGTTCGGCGCCGAAAAAATTGAAATTTCCAGTACAAGCAAAGCAGTTTGGAAAAATTTACACGGTCCAGTACGCTTGAAAAAATTACTCGGACTTTTTTTCCATGGCATAACTTGCCTTTGTTTAATCATTTAGCCAGCGCGACCTCATTTGGCAAGCGAGTTGCACTTACTTAGATTGGCTGTTCCACTTGGGTCCCGGCAGTGCACTGCGGGCCATCGGTCGTCGATTCCTAAGGGTCAATTTAAGTAGGAAGGTACGAGTCTACGTGTGCGAGGAGGGACTATGAAGGGACTCGAGCAAGATCGAGTTTCCAACTCTCGGGAAGCCGAGGCCATTCGGCAGGCTCAGCAAGGCGATGCCGATGCCTTTGAACAGCTCTATCGCTTACACAGCTCACGCGTCTTTGCTCTTTGCCTTCGCATGCTGAAACACACTGCCGAAGCCGAAGATCTCACGCAACAAACATTCCTTACCGTATTCCGCGCGATTCGCACCTTTCGCGGCCAATGCGCATTTTCTTCTTGGTTGCACCGAGTCACCATGAATTGTGTGTTGATGCACCTCCGCAAAAAAGTCTCCCCTCAGGTGTCGCTGGAAGAGATCATGCAAATAGGCGAGGAATCCGGTAGTACTCGTAAAGAATTCGGCCACGATGATCTGCGGTTAAAAGGTTTGATCGATCGGCTCTCCATTGAAAAAGCCATCTCTCAATTGTCCACGCGCTTGAAAAGGACCTTTGTGCTCTATGACCTGTGGGGCTGCGAGCACAGAGAGGTCGCCAAAATCCTCGGTTGCTCGGCGGGCACTTCCAAGTCGCGATTACACAAGGCTCGCGGCTGCCTCCGCGAACTATTGCGGAAATACCGGCCGAGCGCCGCTCAACAGGAAGGCCAGTCCATCTGCGAACTAGCCCTGTGAGTTGATCTCCACCCATATTCACAGTCTTGGTCGCCCGGCCAGGAGGCGGGGGAAGCCTGTCGCAAAAACGGTCAGAACCGCAATCGAGGAGGTTGCCATGAAAGCTGGAGCAGCAGTACTTCGGCCCGATATGCACAGCAAAGAGACTCTCGAATTTGAAAACCAGCTGCGCGCCAAGATCGTCGGGCAGGATGCCGGGATCGAAGCGTTGGTGGAGCTGTATCAGATCTTCAGTGCAAACTTAAACGCGCCAAACCGACCGGTAGGCACTCTTCTTTTTCTCGGCCCCACGGGAACGGGAAAGACCCGTCTGGTAGAGGCCGCTGCGGAAATTCTGTTCGGCAATCCGCGCGCGGTCATCAAGGTGGATTGCGCTGAGTACCAGCATTCGCATGAAATTTCCAAGCTCATCGGTTCGCCGCCGGGATACCTGGGACACAAGGAAACGCATCCGCTCATCACACAGGATGCCCTGAAGGAGTTTCATACCGACAAGTTGAAACTGAGTTTTCTACTATTCGATGAAATTGAAAAGTCGAGCGACGCACTTTGGCAATTGCTCCTGGGGATCCTCGACAAAGCCACTCTCACGCTGGGCGACAACCGCCGCGTCGATCTTTCTCAGACTTTCATCTTTCTCACCTCCAACTTGGGGGCCCGCGGCATTACCGAACTGATCTCCGATGGCTTTGGTTTCGTTCCATCCGCGGAAGAACCCACCAGAAAGCTCGACCAGCAAGTGGAGTCAATCGCCGTCGAAGCAGCGCGACGAACGTTCTTGCCGGAGTTTATGAACCGGCTCGACAAAATCGTCGTCTTCCGCCCTCTTCATCCCGAGCAATTGCTGCATATTCTCGAAATCGAGCTCGACTACTTGCAGGATCGCGTGCTTCAAATCGGAAAGGGCCAGTTCGTGTTCCGCGTGACCAGCCCTGCCAAGCTGTTCTTGGTTCAGGAGGGCATGGACTCCCGGTGTGGTGCCCGCCACCTAAAGCGAGCGCTCGAGCGACACCTTGTGCATCCGCTCGCAAACTTGCTGGCTACGGAGCAAATAAAAACCGGAGATAAGTTGTGCATCGATTGGGATGCACGCTCCGGTCGCCTGGTCTTCTGGAAAGAAGGTGCCATCCCGCAACTCGCGGTCCCATGACATACCCGCAATCCCCTTCCGGCATGGGACTGTCGTGGTTGGCCGCACGTCGGATTTCCTACTCTCGCGCGACTCTCACGAGGCAGCTTATGACAAAGAAGACTAAGGGTATTGATCTAAGCCAAGGCGGGTATACCGAGGCGCAATTTTAGCGCGGGGCTACTGCTCTGCCAGCGTCAGCAGCTTGCTGCGGCGGAGCCTGTCATCCGCAAGGGCTTGAGTTGAACGCAAACTCAGCGAGAGGGCATTACGACCTCGCACGCGCCCTGCTTGGCCAGGGCCAGGTTGGAAGATGCAGGAACGAGCCCGCCGGGCGATCGTCCTTGTCTTGGCCTTCCCTTACGTGGTGTGGGCTTTACTTTGGTGAACGCAACTATCCGCCGTTACTGGAGGGACTAGACAGCTATCTCAAACTGAGCACAGCAAAAACTCTCTTACGGAGGTTCCGCATGTTCTGGCGTGTCATTGTATATACGTTGGTTGGTCTGTTGGTCGTTTCGTTTGTGCTGCCAGTGGTGTTGGGGCTGATAGCCGAACTGATACATCGGTATTTGAGTCCCTCGACTTCCTCTGCTTCTGAATCCTTCGATGCGAGGCCCGAAGACTAGCAAGGCAAAGGCTGACCGCGTTCCATCAAATAAGGCCCGCTAACTCTGCAGAATCAATCCGCTTCTGTTTGGAGTTTTGTGGGGCGGTCGGAAAATCGCTGTCGTGCTGGTTCAAGGTTCAAGATGCAACTTGACGGAATCGATGTGGAGCAGATCCGCGTGGCGGTCGTTGCTTGCGCTTGCCTCTCTTCAACTTGCCTTCTGAGATCGCGCGGCTTCCTTGGTGAGTGGCCAACGCTCTTCGATGACGCGCAATGCGGCCATGGCCTGGTTGTGATGTTCCTCCCTATACCAAATGGGAGCATACTGCTCCAGAAGTTCGAACAACTCGAGAAAAGCCTCCTCGACAGATGATAATTCTGTCTGGGAAGCATCAGACTTCTGCCTTTGACCTCTAGTCATGTCATCGGACTCAGGGCCACTCATAGTGTTACTCCGTTCGGCAGCCCCGAGGATGCGGCACGCAGCTAAAGTCACGTTCTTCGCAGTACCAATCATTGGTTTCTGTCTGCCGCTAAGTAGGAGCGCCGTCCAAAATTCTTCCTGCGGACTTCGAACGTTTAGGGGAGACCAATCAGGGCGTCTGGGGCGCTTATCATATCAACGTGTCCACCTGAATCGTCAATAGTATTCAGCGATTCGCCCTTTGCGAACATTTGGCGCGCCTGAATTACAGGACCTACGAGGTGTTTGCTGAGGTCCGAAGGACGAAGAAGAGCGTCGTTTTCTATCAATATTTCAAACTCGTGTTTTGTGGGAGCAATTTTTCGGCTGCCAATATGTCCGAGGGGTTCATCCCATGACGAGATCGGTTTATCCAGGCGTATATCACATGATATAAGCTCCTTGCAAAGCCCCGAATTCTTGGATATCGTCTGGTTCCTTTGGTGTGGCCGACTTTATGAACTTTCGGGGATCCGTTTGCGCGGTGTCGCATTGAAGGCAGTTTCGTGTCGGCTTGCCGAAGCTGATATGAAGGGTGAAGCCCATGCCCCAGCCCAGGCCCGAAGTGCAATCTGCAGGATCTTACGGCGGTGTGGCGCCGATAGCGATGGCGTCGGCGCGAGACTGCAATACCTCGCGCAAGGTGAGGTTGGTTCAGCACTCCCCACTGTTCACCAACGTTCCCCCGGCCGACTGCCAGGAAATCGTATCCGTGGCGAGCGAGAGCGAATTCTCGCGCCGCGACATCATCTTCCTGGAAGGCGATCCCATCCGCCACGTCACCCTGTTGACCTCCGGTAGCGCCAAAGTCACAAAACTGGGTCAGAATGGCACAGAGGTGATTCTTAGGCTTGCCGGGCCGGGTGACGTAGTGGAGGTGACGGCGTTTCCCGATAAGTGTCATCACTGCTCCGTGGCCCAAGCGCTCAGTGCTTCCACCGCTCTGATCTGGGAGGCCAGCGCATTCCAGGCCCTGGCAGAGCGCTTCCCCGCGCTGCGGCGCAACATCTCAAACGTCGTTGCCGAGCGCCTGCAGGAACTCGAGACTCGTTACCGCGAGATTTCCACGGAAAACGTGGCAACACGGCTGAGTCATCAACTGCTGCGCTTATTTAACCAACTGGGGCGTCGCGTAAACGGGAATGGCACGCTCAAGATCAACCTTTCTCGCGAGGAGTTGGCGCAGTTGACCGGTACGACTTTGTTTACCGTGAGCCGCCTGCTCTCCGACTGGAACGAGCGCGGCGTACTGACCGCGGGACGTGAATGCGTCTCCGTGCATAACATCCAAGCTCTTCGCGAATTCGCCGAAATGAATGAACGATTCTGAGACGCCGCCTGTCTTTCGCAGCAGACTTGGAGATGTTGGAATTAGAATCCGGCATCCGCGCGAGGGGAATACCTTCAGGGTTTTGAGAAGTGAGGACTTAGGGCGTACGAGGACGGTCGTGCTTACAGGCAAACTTCCAAAATAGGTCCAGCCACCCGAACAGCGTAACGCCAACCCAGGTGTCCATTAGAAAGTACAGGGGGAGTCTCGGCATCATTGCAGTAAGAGATTGCTCGCCCCGACGTAGCCAGATAACCAGTCGGACGAACCAGGCGAGCCAATTAGGGATTTCGTGCGCTTGGTACATAGCAGTGACGAGATTGTGACAAAAAGAGGATTAACTTCGTTTACCGAGTGTACCGCCAAATGGCACTAGAGGCAGTCCGTAGCGGCCTTCTGCCCACTTGCGCCACATCTTTTCGTTCTTGCGCTGGTTCGCCAAGAAGATGCGCTTCGCTTCGCGGATCGATGCGGCTTTTTCAATCTTGCGGGACAAGCGCTCAAATTCCGCGTCAAGTTCCGCTTCGCTAGGCCAGTATTTCGCGTCAATCACTTTCAGCCGCTCTTCGTTGCTGAGCGGCTTTGCTCTTGGATTGTTTTCGAGGCATCTGACTCCACCTCTGCTTTGATTCTAAGAGTACAATAGGCAAGAAAAAACCCCCGCTCACGGCGGGGGCCGTGAGCAATCGAAAGAAAAGGAGGCAATCAGGATATGAGAATCTTTCCTGACGGCAGCCCGCTGCCCTGGCCGCCACCGAACCCTGATATAGATTGAAACTAAAAAGGGGGGAGGCTCCCGGCTTCCCCCTTCTTGTTGAAGCTCAGTGTGGTAGCCTTGTGCTCCCCGTTTCCGCTGGAGGACTCAAATGGACGAGCAGCGGAAATACGCAATCCTGTTTGCAGCAACAATCCTAGCAGCGCGAAAACTGAACGAGACTGGAACCAAGCCATGCCCCGCGCGGGAGTGTGCCATCGCGGACGCAATCTCTAACGCCGAACTGATTCTCAGAAGGATTGACGAACGCTGGCCTGCTGCGAGCCGAGCAAAGCCGTGAGAGCTCCAGGACTCAGTACGGCCCTCGAACCTTGGTACACCTTGACCCGCCTCAGCGGGACAACTGTGCTATTCTTCGAAGCCTCATGGTTGTCATTTTCGTCCAAAAATCTTGGATCGACGGAATTGGGGATATGGCGAAGCTCCTTCATTTCCGCAGCGAAGGCGAAAATTGCCTCAGCTTGCTGGCAGCAGAGAACACCATCAAGCTCAACTACCCGTTTGTCCAAGCCCAAATAATCGCCAATCTTAGCGATCCCCCGCTTACCAAAGCGGCTTTCCCGGTATTCATTCCGACATCCGCGATCATCGGCATGTTTGATCTTACTGAAAGCGAAGTGCAAGCCTACGGCTTCCAACCTCCAAAAGCCAAACGGCTTCCGCTCGAATAGAGCCTTTGCTTGCAACGACCTTGCAACGCTCCTTGTAAGGCCATGAATCTGCAAGCCGCAAACCTGACCAGCCGATAATCTATCAGCTATTCACTGCCCAACGAAAACAACTCTAACCTCGAGCTGTGACCCACCTGGTCCACCGGCCGCCCTTGCCAGTAGCTCATTAGCCGCGAGCAGAGATTCTCGCGCGTCGCGTGCGGCCAAGACTGCCCCGCGGTAGTCGCCTTGTTCTTCCATCTTGGCCAGGCTTGATTTTGTACGTACAATTTTATACCTTAGAGGTGCATGGTGAGGAAACGCAAAGTGGGGCGCCCGCTAAAGACAGGTAAGCCGCTGACAAGGAGAGTCGAGTTGAGAATGTCGGCCTCTGAATATCGCAAGCTGGAACAGAAGGCCAAAGCGAAGGGCCTGAGCGTTTCGGAATTTCTCAGACAGTGTGGAGAGTGAACGCCATGAGCACCGAGCAAGAAAGAAACTCCAGAATGTGGAAGGAATTATCAGAAACGCGCAGTCCGGCAAAGGTAGAGGAACTCTTTTCTCGCGGGCGCAAACTGCTAAGGATTACGGTGAACGGTATACGGTCCCGTCGCATAACGTTCCCACACTTAGAACCGGCAAGCGATTGCTGCGTGGATTGCGGTGCCAAATATGGCGAGGTTCACATTCCGCCCTGCGAATATGAACGCTGCCCAGAATGCACAGGCCAATTGCTTTCTTGCGCTTGCGCGGTGACGGCACTCGGTAGCGAGTGGGATGAATGGATGAATCATCGGGACGACGCGTACGAGCGTCTTTTCGGCTCTAGTAGACCAAAGCCGCCAGACCAGCTAGTCAACTGAAAAGCGTACTGCTATGAGACAACAGAAAGGCTATCTCTTCCACAAAGACACGTCTTGGTTTCTCTGATGCTGCGATGATGTAGTGAAGCCGGATGGCACGATCAAGCGCAAGCTGGTTTGCAAGAAGTTGGACGTGGAGTATGGCGGCGAGCATCGGACGAAAAAGAGCGTGCAATCGTTTGTCGATGAGATTCTCGCTCCGGTGAACAGTGGAAAGCTATTTACGTCAAGTGTGTCTTGTTCTGCAAGCGGATAGATGGCGAGCCGGCCCTCGAGGAGCCACGGTCAGGTCAACCGTGGCTCTGAGGGTCAAATCATTGTGAGCAACGAATCTCTCAAGGGCCAGTTGATCTTTGGCGTTGTTACGAGCAGGTGATGCCAGATTGCGCGGAGCCAACCACGATGTCGATGCTTGGTCCGGTGACATGCAGCGCGTTCACGGTGATCGATCCGGCATTTCCGCCCGACGAACTGGTCTGTTGATTGATGATGACGCTGATTCCGCCCGGCAGGGAGATCGAAAGGTTCGGGTTCGAGGCAAGTATCGATTGCCCCGCGACAGTCAATCCTACGAGTTGAGCATTTCCGCTGACGCTGGCCTGGCTGCCGCTGCACGTTGCGCTGGAGTTGGATTTCACGACAGTGGCCGTAACCAGCCCATTCAGCAGGTTCACATCCAGGAGTGTCGATTGCGACTGGCTGCTGCTGCCGCTGCCAGACGTCGAACTACTCAGCGCATTCGCCGCAGCTATACCCGCGACGTTGACGGTGGCCAGTGATGTGCTCAGGTTCCCGCCACTTGATGGTAGCGCTCCGGTGTCGGAAAGGTCGAGCGAGATACCCACGACACTTGCTTTCAACCCGATGGCTTCGCCGCTGAACGTGGTAGTGCCTTGCGCAAAACCGACGGCGGGGCTAACCGCCAAAACTGCTGTCAGACATATCGAAACGAGCATCGACGTTCTCTTCCCGTTCATCGTACGTTCTCCTTCAGTCGTGAATTAATGGCCGACTCGTCGTGCGTGTGTGTCGCGGCGCGCACCTAAAGCTGGTAGCAACGTCGCAACTGCACCTCAGGGCGGGGGCGCTTGCAGACAATTCGGTTCCGGGCACACTACTCTGTGTGTTACCTTGCCCACAATTAGGCGTTTTCTGTATTTGCGTTGAAAGATTTCCTGATGGCGGATTACAACAAACACTCTAGTCGCGGTAAGCCCGGAGACATCAGATCTGCTATAGCGCCGGCAGAAAATCTTAGTCCTCGTGGTGTGCGAATCAAGACGAGCGGCCTTGGGAACGCGGCCCACACTTAGACTTGAAAACCTGCGCTGGCGAACTGAGGGCAAGGGCACGAGTGGCCTAATGCGAAGCCATTGGACCACAATCATTTGCCGTTGGGTCGGACTTTCTTCAGACAAACGACGGGTATGCGCGGAGGCCCGGATGCTGCCTGCCCCGCAAAGCAAGACCAATAACCCCAACGGCGCCCGAGAATCCACGGCGCGAAATTGAAAACGTCAGGGCCGCCCTGGGAATTCCCTGAGATTCACCTGGTCCTCCACTTGCGTGGACCAGCCTAAAGTTACCCGGTTGGCAATTACGGCGTTCACCTGATTGTGAGGCTTACATCATTCTTACAACCTTCTTACGTTGCCTTGCCGATCCTCGCGGGGTAGTTCTTGGTGAATGGTGGACGAAAAGAAGCACGCAATCCCTGAAAGTGTGAAATGTTGCTGTCGGTTTGAGTCCCGAGGGCGTTCGCGGCTGCTCGCCGGATATCCGTTAACTGTTTACACCGATTAATATGCGGTTTGGTTGTGCAGTAGAAGACCTCCGAATTTGGCGGAAGATTACCTTCCTATGACCCCACGTAGCTTAGCCGCGGGCCTTGCAGAAAGGCAGCGACAGGGAGCACGAAGTATGCGCTTGCTGACTGGCCGTGTCGAACGCAGGATTGCGAAGACGCAGGTCGTAGAGCTTGTGCCCGTGGGCGAATCGCCGATTAAAGTTGAAGCAATCACCGAGAACGCGAGTCCTCGGGGCGCTCGGGTGATAACCAATTCAGTTTGTGCTCCGGGGAAGCCTATGCGTTTGAATGCACCGAACGAACGCCTGAACTTACCAGCGCGGGTGGTTTACTGTCATCCCCTAGTAGGTGAAGGCAAATTCGCGGTTGGGCTGCAGCTCGATAGGGGCGCTGAGAAGCGGCAGAAGCCGCGTGAACGCTAATGTTGTTGAGGAGGTCGCGTTTTACTGGGTCTACTTTCGTTAGTCCGGCGGTAACCGCATTGTGGGCATGGCCCAGGGGCGGAAAGCTCTTTTCTTGAGCCATGGGCCTTTAACCACGTCGCCTCAGGAAACTAAGCATAAGCCTGGCGGACGCCTGCGCTTGTGCTAATCTGCGCACGCCTTCCGCATGCAGTTCCCCAAAGTCGAGAAGTTCAAGTACCTGATCTGCAGTGATCGTAAAATCCTCGCCTACTGCGAAGATTATTTCCCCATTGGCGGTCTGCATCGGAAAACCCACAGGAACGCCATTCTTCCTAAGTACGCGGACGGCCTTCGTAACATCCTTCGATCTGTCAAGCTGATGTATCACATCTCCTCCAGATGAGGTCTCCCCTCTGCCACAACTCCGCAGCGCCCCTAACTCATTGGGGACACCCTACGATCAAATCCCTCGGTATGAGCACTGGACTTCAGATGATCTCGCAACTTCACAGCGTCAATTCCGGCCTCGGCACAAACATAGAAATACGTTTGTTCGTTCTCCAGCAAAAACGACCTGGCTGCTTTGTATTGTTGGGAGTCTCGCTCTTCCAATACCATAGCATCGACAAAATGCAAGAGGATGTCCGCGAATAATCCATCCACAAACTCGCCCGCGATCCCGAACTTCGCCAGCGGATGGGGAAGCCGAGGATCAATGGACGACAGTTCTTCGATGCGTGACACGGGTTCCTCACTACGCGCCGCAGCTCGAAGCGGAGTTCGCTAACTCTTGGGAGATAATCGGCAGCCAGTTTTCCGGCCCATTTTGCGGCACGTTGTAATCCGCGGTTGGCACCCGTTGATCAGGCGGATTAAGGGCAAGAATTTTGACCCCCGGATAGCGAGCTTTAAGCGAGTTGACCATCTCCGTTCTGGTTTCTTCGGGAGCGGAGTGACCGACGATGAAGAGGTCGTAATGCTGAATCGAGCTTAAGAGAGCCTTGGCTGCGTCATCGCCCATTACAGCCATCACGCTGTAACCACGCGACTTCAGGACTTCCGTCCTTCGAAGCGCTGGTTCCTCGGCGTCAGCGATCTGAAACACCCTCTTCGTCGCCTGCAACTTCGCCGGCTCCACATTCAACTGCATGACAATTTGGTGGGTTTCAGCGTCAACCGCCAAGCACTCGTCATACGTGTGCTTCGCTAGGTCCTCAACGGCCGCCTTCGCAAACTCCAAGCCGGAGACGACGGTAATCATCCGCCGTGAGGAGTTCGGCAGAACTTCGATGACTTCAGATACCCGGTTCATTAGGGGCCGAATTCCTTCCGGGCGTTTTAATACCCACGCTCCTCGTCCCCTACGAGGAACTACGCATAAGGACAGAACGATATCGAAGGATTCTGGGCTTTGCAAGGGCCTTATATCATGTGATATAGCCGACTGAGGTCTTTGCCTTAGTCATTTTCCATGTCCTTACTCGGTTGAACCATTTTCCCTGGATTGCTACACATTCCTCATCTCTGGGTCAATTACGGCCCTGCAAGCAAGGCCCGAAGAAGTGGTTCGCTGCGATTTCAGTATCAGGGGTGAAGCCCATGCCCGAAGTGCAATCTGCACGGTCTTACGGCGGTGTGGCGCCGATAGCGGTGGCGTCCCCGCGAGAATGCAATAGTTTGCGCAAGGTGAGGTTGGTTCAGCACTCTCCGCTGTTCGCCAATATTCCCCCGGCCGACTGCCAGGAAATCGTATCCGCAGCGAGCGAGAGCGAATTCTCGCGCCGCGATATCATCTTCCTGGAAGGCGATCCGATCCGCCACGTCACCCTGTTGACCTCCGGTAGCGCCAAAGTCATAAAACTCGGTGAGAACGGCACAGAGGTGATTCTCCGACTTGCCGGGCCAGGTGACGTAGTAGAGGGAACGGGGCTTCCTGCCCAGGCTCGTCACTGGTCCATGGCGCAAGCACTCAGTGCCTCCACCGCTCTGATCTGGGAGGCCAGCGCATTCCAGGCTCTGGCAGATCGCTTCCCCGCGCTGCGGCGCAACATTTTAAACGTCGTTGCCGAGCGCCTTCAGGAACTCGAGGCTCGTTACCGTGAGATTTCCACGGAGAGGGTGGCAACACGGCTGAGTCATCAATTGCTGCGCTTGTCTAACCAACTGGGGCATCGCGTAAACGGGAATGGCGCGCTCAAGATCAACCTCTCTCGCGAGGAGTTGGCGCAGTTGACCGGCACGACTTTGTTTACCGTCAGCCGCCAGCTCTCCGAGTGGAAGGAGCGCGGCTTACTGACCCCGGGACGCGAATGCGTCTACGTACACAACATCCAAGCTCTTCGCGAATTCGCGGAAAGCTCAACTTGAGCAATGGTCTCGGGCCGCAGCCAAACGCATTCCTTCATCTTCTCGGCGGTGAGTTCATCGCCAGAATGCGTTTTGTGGGTATTCGACAAATTAGCGAAGGACATCGCGGACGATACAAGATGGACGGAATTCTTTGGGACGGCATCAACTCTCCGTGGCCGCTAGGAGGGGCATCCACTCTTCCCAATTATTCAGCACCGCGTCGCTGATCCTGCCAGGTGTGGATTAAAGGTAAGATCGTGAGACGAGAGAGTGTGGGAGGGTGTCTGCTACCGGAACTCGGTAATGACCGTCGGTTGTCAGCGGCTGTGGCTCGAAAGGGATTGTGGGATTAAAACGGTGGGTGAATTATTCGTATCTCAGGGCAACCATGGGATCGACGCGCATCGCTCGACGAGCTGGCCAGTAGCAAGCGAGCAAGGCAGAGGCAATCAGCAGCAACGGAGCCAAACCGACGGTAAATGGGTCAAAAACGCTGACTTCATAGAGGGCTGGCCGGAGAAGGCGCGCCCCCAGGCCGAATGCGACCAACCCTGCGACGCACCCGAACACGGCCATGGTCGCGCCGCTCCCGAGGACCGTCCAGTAGATCGACGCAGGATTAGCACCAAGAGCCATTCTCACCGCCAGCTCGCGGGTGCGCTCAGAGACGGCGTAGGAGACGACACCGAATAGGCCAATCGAGGCCAATACTAGTGCTATTAGAGCGAATCCATTCATCAGCAGAGCCGTAAATCGCCGCTGTGCGACAGATTCGGAAACCAGCACGGCCAAGGTGGTCGTGTCGTACGTCGGCAGGTCCTTATCCACCGCCCAGATCACTTGCTGTACCGCGGTGAAAATTCCCTGCGGAGCTTTTTCTGTGGGGCGAGCTAAACGCACAATGAACGCGGTACGGGCGCTCGCGCCACTCTCAACTTGGAACATGGATAGATAAATCATCGGCGGAGGGTCGGCATCGAGAGCCGATATGTGCACGTCATTCACGAGTCCCACTATGGAAAATTCTGCCCGGCCGCCCCAGTTGAAACGAGCGCCAAGAGGATCTATTCCCTCTAAAAACTTCTTAGCAAACGTCTGGTTCACAACGGCTACGGGCTGAGTACTGCGCGTATCCCCGTAGCTGATGTCCCGGCCTCGAAGAACGGACATTCCCATCGCCCGAAAATATTCCGGGCTGACGAGGGAATTTTCCGCCCAATGAAACTCATTTGCTGGAGCATTCTCCAGGCGGAATCCGATCTGCCGGTCGTCACTCAGCGGAAGATGGCTGGCTGCTGCCACCGTGTTCGCTCCAGGCAGGTGTGACAAACGATCCAACAACTCCTTCTGAACCGCTTCTCGTTTCAAAGGATCCGGATATCGAGGCGGATCGAAGAGCGTCCGCACGATTACGGCACCATTCGGATCGAAACCAAATGGCACGTTCAGAACGTTCACAAAGCTTTTGAGCAGCAGACTGCCTCCGATCAGCAGCAACAAAGCAATGGCGATCTCACCGATTACCACTCGTCTCTGGAGCGTGTGGGTGGTGCGCGAAGGCCCGGCTTGGGCTGATTCTTTCATGCCGACTTGCGGAGAAACTTGCGAGAGCCGCAGCGCCGGTACGAGACCAAACAAGATGCTGGTGAGCACGGAGACTAAGAGCGTGAATCCCAGGACCGCGGGATGCAGTCGAACGTCCTGGAGCCGGGCCTGGCTGGCAGGGCCGAAATGCCGTAATTCAACGACCAGGGCCCAAGCGAGCAAAACACCGGATATTCCTCCCAGCAGCGCCAGGAAAAGACTTTCAATTAAGCACTGGGCCATAAGTCGCCGGCGGGCAGCTCCGATTGCAGCGCGGATGGCCATCTCGCGAGTGCGGTGGCTGGCGCGTGCGAGCAGGAGGTTGGCCACGTTGGCACAGGCGATTAGCAAAACGCACGCGACGGCAGCAATCAACAAGAGCAACAGTGGCCTGACCTTTGAAGCGGTATGCGCAGAATAGGAAAAAGTGCGAGGTACCACACGGAGCGTGCCGGAATAGAGGTCACGGTGCTCCTGCATAAATCCATCAGCCACCGCCTGGATATCTTGTGGTGCTTGCTCCTCAGTAACGCCAGCTTTCAACCGTCCAATGAAGTGAATACCAAACTCGCGCAGCCGGTCTTGGATCTGGTCTGGCGCGAAACTTAGAGGTACCCAGAGTTGCACACGCTCGTTTGCCGGAGTCGAGTCGGAAGGGAACCGGAACGATTCAGGCATCACACCGATGATGGAGTAGGGCCTCTCGTCAAGTTTGATGGACTTGCCAAGTACACGGAAGTCGCCGCCGTATTGCGTTTTCCAAAGACCGTAAGAGATGACCACTACGTTATCTCCGCCTGGTCGACTTTCCTCATCTGTGAAAGTCCGGCCCACCATCGGTCGGACTCCCAGCAAAGAGAAGAGCGAAGCTGTGGCACGACTGGCGTTCACACGTAGGGGCGCTCCTGAGCCGGTCACATTGAATCCATCATCTTGGTAAGCGGCGGTCTCGGCAAATGAGCGGTTGCGATCACGATAGTCGAGATATTCCCCGGCGGCAACGCCCATATCGTCCCCGCCGCCCATCGTGGGAACGGATTCCGAGACCAGCATGAGTTGCTCAGGATGCACGTACGGCAGTGGCTGAAGCAGAAGGGTGTCGATCGCGCTGAATACCGCCGTGTTTGCTCCAATTCCCAGCGCCAGCGTAAGCACGGCAATCGATGTAAATCCTGGATTCTTGCGCAACATGCGCAGACCAAAGCGCAAATCCTGAATCAGGTCTTGGATCCAGTTCACGCGGCGTGCGTCGCGGCATCTTTCTTTGGTCTGCTCGATACCGCACAGGTCGAGTCGCGCGCGGCGGTGCGCGTCTTCTTGCGTCATACCTCGCGCGACGTATTCCTGGGTTTTTCGTGCAAGGTGGTCGCGCAACTCGTCATCCAATTCCTGGTCTGCCTGCGCCCGGCGAAACAACGACCGCAGCCGCAGGGGAATCTTGCGTAGCCAAGGCTCGGGTCGCATTCTCCGACCCTCCTTTATTCGTACCTCAAAGCGACCATGGGATCGACTCGTGACGCCCGCCGCGCGGGGAGAAACGCTGCAAGCAGGGCAATCGCAACCAAGGACGTGGTTGCTCCTATGAATAGCGAAATGTCCGTCGGCTTGATGCCGTAGAGCATTCCATTGATCGCCGACGACAGCAAATGGACTACCACAAGGGCGCCGCCGATGCCTATTGCAACGCCGCAAAGGATTACTGCGAGCGTTTGGCGCAGCACAAGTGTTCGAATGTCTCCTCGCTGAGCTCCCAGAGCCATGCGCATGCCGAACTCACTCGTTCGGCGCGAGACGCTGTAGGCAACGACTCCGTAAAGTCCAATCGCCGCGATTAGACAAGCCAACGCTCCGAAGACTGAGGACAACAACGCAGTCAAGCGCTCCTGGGAAATCATGTCGTTGACCACGGTCACAAGGGGCCGGACCTCCTGAACTTGCAAGGTTTTGTCGCTTGCCGCCACACTGGCCCTTATGATGCCTGCCAGCGATTGCGGATGGAGGTTGGCGCGAACGAAAAAGTTGTCACCTCTCTGAGCCGGCAAATACACCATGCGCCAAACCCTCTCGCGAACTCCATAATGCTTCGCATCACGCACCACACCAACAATTTCGCGAACGGTTTGCGACCCACCGAGTGTGATGCGCCGGCCAATCGCGGAATTTGAACCGAAGTAGTGGCGGGCGAAACTCTCGTTGACCACAGCTACAGAAGGCTTCTCGGCCTGATCTTGTGAGCGTAGATAGCGGCCCTGCAATAGTCCCAAGCCGATAGCTTCGAAGAAACCAGGTCCTGCGGATATCAACCCCACGTCATTGTCTTTTCCGGGCGATGGGTTCCCAATTACGTCAACACTGGTTGACCAGCCTCCGTCCCCGTACACGCTTGACCCGTAACTTGCAACGATCACACCCGGATGCGATTCCAAACGCTGTTTTATTTCTGCACATGCTTGATGAAGGCGGTCTTGGGAAGTTCCCTTAGGGTAGGAGAGGTCAAACGTCATGACGTGTTCGGCGTGGAAGCCCAAGTCAATGCTTTTGAGATTGTGCAGCGTTTCGACAAACAGTCCGGCTCCAACCAACAAGGGCAAAGAGAGTGCGAGCTGACCAGCGAGGAGAAGCCTTCCGCTCGAGGGAGACGCAATTACGCGCCGCCCGCCCTGCAAACTCATGTCAGGATTTCCCCTCGCAGCGCGTAGTGCCGGGCCAAGTCCGAATAGTACCGCGGTCGCGACGGAAACCGCGGCTGTGAAGCTAAACACAACAAAATCCGGCTGTAGATTAAACGCCATTGGCACCGGCGAAGGAGGAAGCAGAGAAACTAGTACGCGTGTGCCCCAAACAGAAAGGAGTACACCGACGAAGGCACCAAAGAGCGACAGCGTGAAATTCTCTGTGAATAATTGCCATGCAACCCGGGCACGGCTAGCGCCGAGAGCGAGGCGAACCATGATCTCATGATGACGCGCAGTGTTTCGCGCCAGTATGAGGTTGGCTATGTTCGCGCACGAAATCAAAAGTACCGCGACGACTACGGCGAACAAAACCAGCAGTGGTTTCTCGTACTCGCGCCCGGTGGACGCAAGGCCTGAAGCAGCGGGGCGAACAGTGATGTGCTGGGCTACGAGCACCTGCTTAAAACGAGGGGAAGCGCTTGGAAGGAGCACCTCAGCAACGTGGGCGCGGAATGCCGCTTCGAACTTCGCCTGAGCCTGCGCTGGGTCAACTCCGCGGTGTAGGCGCACGAGGAGCCGCAGCAAGATGACATCCGGGTCCGGAACAGGGGTCGCGGGAACCCAAACGTCTACCGACTCTCCGGGTTCGATTCCGAAAAATCCAGGCCGTGCCACGCCTACTACGGTATAAGGCGTTTCATCATAAAGAATCGTTTTGCCTAGAATCGAGGTATCGGCTTGGAAACGGCGCCTCCAGAACACATAACTCAAGACTGCGACGTGATTCCCTCCAGGCACGTTATCGTCTTGCGGTTCGAGTACTCGCCCCACGATTGGCCCCACGTTTAGAACAGAAAAGAAGTTACGCGAAACAGCCTCCCCCGCAATGCGCTGATCGGAAACTTCGTTGAGTCCAAATTTTCGTGGCCCGACAACCTCCGTTGCGAAGACCTCGCCCCAAGGGGCGGCCGTCTTGCTAAATTGCTGAAAGAGCGGATAGGAATAGCTCCATTCCCCGGCAAAGTCACCTTCCGAAGAGCTGCGCATCAAGTGAAAGATTTCCTTGGGGTCGCTAACCGGCAGGGGGCTCCAAAGAGACGCGTGGAGGAGCGTAAATATCGCCGTGTTGGCTCCGATGCCGAGCGCTAGCGTCAGGATGGCGACAGCGGTGAAGCCGGGAGATTTGCGCAACATGCGCAGGCCAAAGTGCAAGTCCTGCACAAAGTTTTGAATCCAGGTTACCTGGCGCGCGTCGCGGCATTTCTCCTTGGTCTGCTCGATACCGCCTAGGTCGAGTCGCGCACGCCGGCGTGCCTCTTCTTGGGTCATACCTTTGGCGAGGTATTCCTCGGTTTTTCTTTCGAGGTGGTCGCGCAGCTCGTCGTCCAATTCCTCCTCCGCCTGCGCCCGGCGAAACAACGACCGCAGCCGCAATGGAATCGTGTACAGCCGATGCTCCGGTCGCATCTCGAACCTCCGCCTCGTGCCGTGCGACGCTCACGCCTCTTTAAGCTTGATCACCCGCGAAATCGCGCTCGAAAGCCTGCCCCAGTTACCTGCTTCTTTTTCGAGCTGTCGCCGCCCGAGCCGTGTCAGCGAATAATATTTCGCGCGCCGTCCATACTCTGACGTTTTCCACTCGGCTGCAATCCAGCCTTCTTGTTCCAGCTTGTGCAGAGCCGGATACAGCGATCCGTCGCTCACCTGCAAAACGTCGCCGGACACCTGCTTTAACCGCTGACTGACGGCGAAGCCATTCATCGGCTCAAGCGCGAGAATTTTCAGTAGCAGCATGTCCAAGGTGCCCTGCACCAGATCCGAAGGTTTGCTCATATCCATGCCCTCGGTAACCGAGACTATCACCGCTGCCCTCGGTAAGCAAGGCGAGATGCGGCCCACGCGATTTCATGGTCAGTTTGCTTCGCGACGCTGATTATGCGGCATGCCGAGACGCTTAAGACTCCGCTGAAACAAACAGGCTGGGCTCGCGTTAAGTAAGTGAAGTGGCGGGAGCCTGTTAGGATGAATCCGCTTGTTCTCGGTTCCAAGTCACCACATCGAAAACTGACACACTTCGCCCGTGCTAGCGAGTTGCCAAGATGGTTGATTCCCGCTGCGGCATTCACCGCCCTTGCATGCGTCACCTGCGGGCAACGTCAACCAACGCCAGCCGAAAGGTCCTTCGAACAGCAAGGCGTCCACGAGGAAGCGGTGAAATTTGTCAGTGGGAAAATAACGCTTGCGGGGACGCTCGTGCTTCCCGAAGGTGCGCATAGGTATCCGGCGGTTGTTCTGTTCCACGGCTCTGGTCCGCAGAAAAGGGATCTCTCCACTGCTCGTTGGTTCGCGGGTCAGGGCTTTGCAGCGCTGGCGTACGACAAGCGCGGCGTCGGCGAATCCGACGGCGATTTTCGCGCGGTGCCGTTTATGGAACTTTGCGACGATGGATTGGCCGGCATCGATTATCTGAAGTCGCGCAGCGAGATCGACGCGAACCGCATTGGCGTATGGGGCCTGAGCCAGGGAGCGTGGCTGGGGCCTTTGGCGGCTTCGCGATCTCCGGAGGTGACCTTCGTGATCGCGGTGTCCGGTCCCGGAGTCTCTCCCGGAGAACAGATGATCGTTTACTACGCGAACGAGTTAAGAGACCGAGGCATGTCCGAAAGCGACGTTCGAGAAGCCAGCGCGGTGCGCCGTGACATTTGGAACTACATGTCGACCGGGCGTGACTACGAGAAGGTTAGAGGTGAGCTGGAGAAGGCGCAGACGAAGGCGTGGTTCGGCCAGGCGAGCGCGCAACAAGACGGCTCTTTCGGTGTGCTGCCGACACCTGATCAGCTCGGCAAGCCAGTTGGTCGCAGCCTGATTTGGTTCAGGCACGAGGCGATTTACGACCCTGTCCCCGCGCTCCAGGCGCTGCGCGTCCCGGCCCTCTTCTTGTTCGGCGATAAAGATCGATTGATACCGGTCGAACAGAGTGTTGCGGTCATCAAGCGGGTCCAGACGGAAGAGCGCCATCACGACTTTACGATTCGAGAGCTTCCCAACGATGACCATGGGATGTACCTGGTGTCGAGCCACGGGAACGGGGCGATTGATCCTGAATATTTGAAGACGATGCGAGAGTGGCTCCGCGCGCATGTTTTGAAGACGCCTTGATCATCAACCGCGCCAAGGGAATCAGCCTGATCGTGCTCTCCAACGGCGCGGCGAATCCAGGCAGCCGGGAGAGAACGGGCGCTCGACATGCTGTCGAAGTAAAAGCACATCGGTACGAATAGAAAGCGCTTTTCTTTTTGCGTCTTTCCGCGGCCCTCTGGGTAGCGTCAAACAATAGATAAGGGAGCGACGAGTCCGGTAATCGGGCCAGCGGCGTTATCGCCGAGGCAGTCGGCTCGAGGGCACCCCTACTTTCCCCAGCGCTAGTCTCTCCGTTCGGTTGCGCTTGGGAGCTCTTCGAGCATCGTTTCTGCCTTCGCGTCCCAGTAGATTCTTTTCCCTGTCCAATAGGCGCGTGTGGCCATCATGCATGCTACCGAGTGCGCAAATCCGTGGTGTACGGTCGCGTTCGGTTGTTTTCGGTTGCGCAGGCAATCGAGCCAGTTAGTCACGTGCGAGGGTTCTTCGTCGCCCATTCCCGTGGGCGGGAGACTCGTATCTCCGGGCAACAAGAGGTCTTTGACGGCTCGCTTCGAGTCGATCGTCAAGTCGTCCTCATGATTGCCCTTTTCCTCCACAAGCTGCCAGCGCGGGCTGCCCTCGCCGCCGGTGTTGATCATAGTGGCTTTTTTCCCCATGATCCGCGTAAAGCTGGGTGCGTCGTTGCCAAAGCTGGTCGAGTAACTGACCAAGAAACCATTTTCATAGGTGAAGAGCGCCTGGAAAGTATCCGGATTCTCCCGGCCGTCGCGCCAAGAGAAAATTCCGCCGTTTGCCACAACGGAATGCGGATATTCTACGTCCATAAAATAGTGGCAAAGGTCAATGCCGTGGCTCATCCACTGGTCGGCGATGCCGCTCGAAAATTCTTTGTACAGCCGAAACTCGAAATAGAGCTGCGGATCGAATGGCCTGAGTGGCTTGGTCATCAGCCAAGCGGGCCAGTCCGCGTCCTGCTCGCGAATCATCTTCACTTCCCGGCGCCCGCGCCAGCGAGGCCCATGATAGTTCCACTCAATCTCATACTTGCTTACTTCTCCGAGTGCGCCGGTGCGGATCAGGTCGCGCGCTGCAATCTGATACGGCTCGCTGCGATGTTGCGTGCCAATCTGCGTGATGAGATTCCGCGCAAGAACGGCATCGCGCGCGGCCCGCACCTCTTCCAAAACGTTGCCCATGGGCTTTTCGCAGTAAGCGTCTTTGCCCGCTTCTGCCGTCAGTTTCAGAATCGGCGAATGCGAATGTTCGGGCGTGGAAATCATCACGCCGTCTAGGTCTTTAAGCGCCAGTAACTCCTGCGGATGCTTGACGGCGCGCGGCGCCTTGCCGAAGTATTTTTGATTGGTGGCCACGGCCCGCTCGAGATTGTGAGTCCATAAATCGCAGACCGCGGAGATCTCCACATTCTTTGCGCCTTTGAGGCCTGCCACAATTCCGTCCAGTTCGCTGCCGCGGTTTCCAATACCGATATGGCCGAGTGAGATCCGGTCGTTCGCCCCGACGCGGCGCGAGTAGGAGAGGGCAGACGTGTTGAAAGCTGCGCTTCCCGCCGCCACCGCCGCGCCCTTTCGCAAAAATTCCCTTCGATTCAGCTTGCCATTTGCGCTTTCCCTCGGTTTGCTCATGAGACTCCTCCTTTCCTGGGCCAGGAAAAAGTTTGTAGGAACTGCTCGCGGTTGTGCCGGTCGCGGAGAGCCTCGGTGCCACCGGCGCGCGTGGTGGAGAGCGCGGCAACAGCATTGCCGTATTCCAGACACTCTTCCAGACTGCAGCGGAGAACGAATTTATGGAGAAAGCCGGCGTTGAAACTGTCGCCGGCCCCAACCGTGTCCACCGGCTGAACCGACAACGAAGAGGCATGGAATTGCTCCTTGCCGCGTTTAGCTATCACGCCCTTCGGTCCGCACTTGATCACGACGACGGGAACGAGGCGCGATAGCGCCTCAAGCGCGTCCCGAACATCGTTCGTGCCAGCCAGCTTGCATGCTTCTCGCTCATTGGGGAGGAAGATGTCCACACTTTTCAGCACGGACTTGACGTCATCGGCCCAAAGGTCTTCCGGGTCATCGTTGGTGTCGAGTGATGTGGTGAGGCCCGACTGTTTCATATGAGAAAAAAGCTCGGGAATCCTGGGACGGAGCCCGCGCAGAAGAAAAAAAGAAGAAAGATGAAAATGAGAGGCGCTGCCGAGATAGTTCAAATCCAGGTGGGCAAATTGCAGGTCTAACGTGGTTCCCAAGTAGGTGAGAATCTGGCGCTGCTTCGCAAGAGGAAGAATCACGGTGACGCCGGTTGTTTTGCCTGAAAGAACTTTTACGCCGGAAACATCCACCCCGCTCTCTTGCAGACGGTCCACACAGAATTTGCCAAGAGGATCGCCGCCGATGCAGGAAATGAAACCAACGCGGCTGCCCAGCAGCGAACTGTTGTGTGCGAAGATCGCCGACGAACTGCCGAGAGTCATTGCAAAAGCATCGGCAAGATGCTCTCGTTCGGGTTCGAGCGTCGCGGGCAGACCGTACAGAATCAAGTCGGCGTTCAGTTCGCCGACAACGCTGAGGTCAAAGCGCCTCACCGCGCGGTCTCCGCTTCTAGGACGGGCGCGACGCGCACGGCTTGCCTGAAGCGCGACACATCTTCGTGTTTAATGCGAGCCGGAAGGGGTGCGAGGCAATTGGCCGCTCCGCAAGCAACCGCAAGCGCCAAGCTGTGTTCGAAGGAAAGGCCCGATGCAGTGGCAAACGCGAAACCGGCGAAAGCCGAGTCGCCGCAGCCGACCGTGGATTTGGTGCGCAACGGAACCGTCCAGGCATGAACTGCAGGTTCATGGTGTTGTCGAATTGCGACGAGTCCGCGGTCGCCCAGACTGATGGCTGCGGATTTCGCGCCGCGCTCCAGTAGTTTGCGGATCACCTGGCCGGCGGAGGGGGGATCGTTCACGGGAATTCCGGTGACGCCCTGCGCTTCTTCGCTATTGATTTTGACGAAGTCTGGCCCGGCAGCCAGAGCTTC
This sequence comes from Candidatus Acidiferrum sp., assembly GCA_036262755.1. Classification (GTDB taxonomy): domain Bacteria; phylum Acidobacteriota; class Terriglobia; order Acidiferrales; family UBA7541; genus Acidiferrum. Next base: position 27,994 of record DATAIH010000037.1, on the reverse strand, counting down.
GGACAAAGCTGAGCCGCCGGTGTCAAGGAATACAAGACCGCCGGCGGATTGAGCCAGTTTCACGAGCGCGGCGGAGGCTTCCGCGGGAACACCCGGAGGCTGGCTCCCGGAGATCAGCACAATCTTTTTTTCGGCAATGCGTTTAAACTCCTGCGCGCAAGTTTTTTGAAATTCGCACCATTCGGATTGCGCAATCGTTCCTCCGGGCTCGAGGATTTCGGTCACTCCTCCCCGAGTGTCTATGATTTCGAGGTTGACGCGAGTGTCGTGGACGGTGGGCACAGAGACGGCTTCGATTTTCAAGCGGCGAAGCCCTTCCATGAGTTCGTTTCCCGTTGCGCCGCCAGTGAAACCGACCCATTTTGGATCTTCCCCTAACCCTTGGAGGGCCATGGCCACATGCGCGGCCTTGCCTCCCGGCGCGCGATGGGCTTCGGAGACACGATTGACGCTCCCAACCCGGAATTCGTCCAACACCAGCCGCGTATCGACGGCGGGATTCAAGCTTACGCAAAAGAAAGCGGCGCTGTGGCCGCGCGAATGGGCTTCTTGGTTATTCATTGGCGAGATAGTTTTCCGACCAAGGCGTGGCGTGCCGGAGGCTCGCATTGACGGCACGAATGTTGGCGACGCCGTCGGTTTCCAGCCAATTTTGAAGCGCCTCCGCTCCCCCGCGGACAAAAACGCCCACGCCGTCCTTCCAGGTGGCTCGTCCGCAAAGCACGCCACAAAAATGCACGCCGGCTTCGGATGCGAGCTCAAGAGCTTCGTTGAACGCGCGATTACTCACGCCGGCGGAGAGAAACAGAAAGGGTTTCGCAGTCGCTTCGGCGGCCCGGCGAAAAAGACCGAGAGCGTCTTTGCGGCTGTGCACAAAAGTTCCCCGGGAGCCCGAAGAGCCCTGAACATAGGCCATGGTTACGGGGACTCCGACTTTCAAAACATCCACGCAATATCGCGGCTGCGAAAATTCCTTCATGGCGCTTATCAGGATTTCCGACTTACAGCGCGCAAATTCAGGGCTTTGCTCATCCACGCCCGTTTGGTAAGGAACGATTTCAAGAAAAAACGGGACGTCCGAGGCGGCGCACTCCCAGCCAACTCGCTCGACCCACGCGCGTTTGCGATCCATGATTTCGGGCGCATCCGACAGGGCATAGTACAGCAAGACTTTGACGCAGTGTGCCCCGGCGTCAAGCAACCGGCGCACGGACCAGCCTTCCAGGAGTCGCGGAATGCGACCGGCAACGTCGGGATTGTAGCCGCTGACTTCGTAGGCCATCAGGAGTCCCGAGGAGGAGGCGCGCTCGGCAGCCGCGGGCAAACCGTATTCCGGCTCGAGAAGAACGGCGCTGGCGTGGGGAGAAAGTGTGCGCACGACGATGGACTTGAATTCCTCAAGTTGCTCGCGCGGGACGGCATGTTTCTCTATTTTCAGCTCGGCGGAGAACAGTTTTCGCAGCGCATCGCGCTGGTCGATGGCCAGCGCAGCAATGACTCCGCGCGAATCCGAGACGGATTCAAGTCCTTTGCGCTTGCCCGGCGACAGCTTCACTCGGATCCTCCGTTCGCGATTCGCCTGCCGTTCAAAGGCTTTTCTTGCGAAAAAAGGGGCGAACCTCCGGTCCGCCCCCTTCCTGCTCATTCTAATTGCTTGCGTCTTCGCGAACTAGAACGTAATCCTCAGGCGCAGCCGGACGGTACGGCGGTTGTTCACCCCCTCCTGAGTGAAGCTGCTCTTCAACTTGCCGAAATCAGGATTGGGAAAAACATCGTTAACGGTGTCGATCGGCAGCAGATTCCCTGTGTTGGGATCGACGCGAAGCAGGAAGTCGCCAAGCAAGGCGAAATCCCCGCATCCCCCGCCGGTGCTCTGATCCGGCGAAAACAACGGATGATTGAAGATGTTGTCCACGTCAGCCCCGAATTGCGAGGTTACGCGCTCGCCAAAGTGAAAATCCTTATGTACGCCGAGGTTTAGTGCCCAAGTCCCGGGCCCCCACAACATATTTCGCTTGGCCACGCCTGGTTGCGTAAAGACATCAGCGCCAACCGGCGGCACGCCGAACGCCGCCGCATTCCAGATCACGTCGCCGCTTCGCTGATTGAAGTTGTTACTCAGAACCACGGGGCGGAAAGAGGGCTCAGCGCCGAAATCACCGACGGCGTCGATCGAAGAGATGCCTATGTTGCCCGGTTCAATGGGATTGCAGTCGTCGCAAATCCAGAAGGGCGTAAAGCCGGTGCCGGATTTCGCAAACATGTAGAAGGAGGTTTGCCATCCTCCGACGATGGCGTCAGCCCATCTGGCCATCGACGCGCCGTACTGGCGTTTCCGGCCGAAAGGCAGGTCATAGATGCCGTAAAGCACCGCACGATGGCGGGAAACGTAGCCATCCACTCCGTAATCGCTGTCAGGCTGAAACTGATTGTAGGCCGTCCCGCCGAGGCTGGAGTTGCCGGTGTCCAAGGCGGTGGATCTCTGATCCAGGAACGTATAGGAAAAGTTGAGCATCAAGCCATGAGAAAAGCGGCGCTCAAGCTGTGTTTGGAATGCGTTTGATTGTGCATGACCGTAATTCCCGTAGCTTAGAACGAAGTCGCCTAGGGCCGGAAAGCGGTAGCGGGCTGCATCTTGGTTGGAGATTTGGCAGTCCCCGTTGTTAACCGGGTCGCAGATGCCGTTTGCATTGCCATTGGCATCGACCGTATGAGTGCCAAAAGGAATGTTGCTCGGCTGAAGCTCGTTGAGATCCTTGCCCGCAATTAAGCCGTGCATGGTGGCGCCCAAATACGAGACGCGAACCACACTGTTCCAGCCGACCTCACGCTCAAAGGTGGCATTGTATTGATGGATCCGCGGCTGATGTAAGTCGAAGGGGACCGCGTTGACAGCGGGGGTGCCGCCAAATCCCCTGGTAATCGCACCACCAGTGATCGGGCTGATGCCATGCGTACTACCACCCGGCCACCCATCGAGCGGAGTGGATGACCCATTCTTGGTGATGGCCTGGTTAAAGGGGTTTGTAGCGATGGGGTCGCGGATGCCTTGAGCCGCTGAGGTTGGATAGTAAATCCCATAGCCACCGCGGATGACGGATTTTGCCCCGAGTCTATAAGCCAAGCCGATGCGGGGAGAGAAGTCCGTTTTGTCCATGCGGACCGTGCCTCTTCCGACGCCCAAGCCCGAATCCTGGGCCAACACATATCCGAAGCTGATTATTCTGGTGTCCAAGTATTTGAGAGTCTTGGTCGAAGGAATCACAAACCGGCCCAACTGACCGGTCGTAGGATCCGTGAAGTTTGGATCAAAGTTTGCAATGAGATCATTTGCATCAACGAAAGGCGTAATGAGCTCGTAACGCAGCCCAAGATTGAGGGTTAGCCGCGAAGTTGTTTTCCAGGTGTCCTGGAAGAAGTAGCCGTGCTCCCAATTGTGGACGTCCATCGCCGGGCGAGGCTGCAATACGTAGCTGACCGACGTGGGGGGCAAGCCGAGAAGAAACCTAGTAAACGGATTGGTTCCGGTCCCACTGTAAGTCATCGAGCCGCGCGGGTTGCCGCGATTCAGCGCGAAGCCATCGACGGCCGCGTTTCGCACTACGTCGCCGCCCATGCGAAACGCGTGTTTGCCGACGATCCAAGTCAGCGTGTCGCCGAAGGTAATCAAGTTCTGGTCCAGTGGACGGAAGGTGTTGCGCCCGCCGTTTGTAAACGTCGTAAAGGTGTTGCTGAAGTTGATTGCCGGGTGACCAAAGGTGGAAAGAGCAAACGAGCCTACGACCGAACCGTATGCGTCAATGTCAGTTTGGTCGAAGCCAATGCCCGAGAGAAATCCTTCCAAGGTGGTATTGCTATGCCGCAAAAGGCCTTGCTGGTTGAAGCCCCCGCGCCCTTCATTGATCAAGCTTGGCCGGAACGAATGGAGATAGGAAAGAGAAACGGTGTGGTTCATGCGGTCATTCTGAGTGAGTCCGAGACCGGTGAAGGGGTTAACCACGGGGGAGCTGGCGCTCCCCTGAGACGAGACGTTATACACGCCGTAAACGTGATCGCGGTCGGAAAAATCGTGGTCCAGCCTCAGCGTGGCGAGATCCTGTGCGGATTCACCCGACAAGATGGTCTGATACCCTCCTACGATTCTTCCGTTGGCAGGATTGATCGGGGCGCTTAGCCCGATTTTGGGGAAATAGGTTGAGATGAGCTGCTGCACCGTCGGATTGAGGAATTCGGAGGGAATGGTAATGAAGCGTGTTGTGCCGCTGACGACGACGGTGTCGTTGGCGACTTCTGTAGGCGTCATCGCCGCCAAGATGCTGGCAGGGACTACCGGTTTGGCGGAGTTGTTCAAAAGCGAGAAGTCTCCGGTAAAGAGCGAAGGATGGGGAATGGTGGTCGAAGAAATCTTGACGGGAGCAACGGAGTAATTTTTCTCATAGGCCGCAAAGAACCAGGTCTTTTTGACAAGCGGGATTGGGCCGCCGAACGAGCCTCCAATGTCATTGATGTTGAAATAGGGGTTCGGATAACTGGATTGAAAGGCTGTTGGAGCAAACTGGGCCTTGCCGATCTTGTCATCGAGCGTCCAAGCGGCGAGAGCGGAGTTGCTATTGTTGTAGAACGCGGAGCCGTGATAGTCTGCACCGCCCCGCTTCGTGGTAACGCGAATGTTGGCTACGCCGGCGTACTCCGAGCTGAAATCGGAGCTCAGAACGTTGATTTCGCCGACAGCCTCGAGAGACGGCTGGCTCGAAGTAGGCTCGCCAAAGATTCCCCCATTCGAACGCTGCCCGTCGAGCGAAAAACTGGCGCCGTAGCTCTGCGCGCCGATGAACTTGAACTCGCCGTCCGAAGCCCCCTGAGTGATGTTGGGGTTGAGATACAGGAAGGTGTAGACATTCCGGCTGTCGCGCGGCAGTTCGATGACCTGTTGATTGTCGAGGGTCTGGCTGATGGTCTGATCTTCAGTGTTGATGACCGGGCCTTCGAGCGAAACCACCACGGTCTCTTGTGCCGCAGAAACCTTGAGCGCCGCGTCTGCGCTTACACTGTCGCTCCCGCTCAAGACGAGATCCAGGATCTCTTTTCTGTCCATACCCGGGGCGGTGATGACTACACGATAGGTGCCGGGCCTTAGTCCGAACATCTCATAATGTCCCTGGGAGTTTGTTTGTGTTTGACGGGCAGTGTTTGTCAGGCCGTCGGTGATCGTAACGGCCGCGTTGGGTATGGCCGCCCCAGAGGAGTCCGTCACCGTCCCGCGAATGGTGCCAAGATCGGTCCCTTGGCCGTGAACTCGCGCATCACAAAACAGCAAGACGAGCAAGGTAAGTAAGGCCGACGCAAGTTTGTGTTTCAAGAAAGCCTCCCCCAAAGGTTTCGGAGGGTGTAGCACAATGGAAAAGCAAACACAACAACAAACAAAAAATAAAATGGTCAAAGAAAGAAAACGAAAGTATTGGGAGTCTCTATGCTTTCGTTTGCTTTGACTCGTGAGGCGGCAGGGCCGTATACTGGCGTCCACTGGAAAAGGTGCATGACTCCTAAAGCCCGCCTTTTGACCGAACAGCGGCGCCGCAACCTTCTCGATCTGGTCGACCAACAAGGCCAAGTTACTGTGGCCGATATGGTGAAGCGTTTTGCGATTTCGGCGGTGACCGTTCGCAGCGATCTCGACGCGCTTGCCTCCCTTGGCGCCGTGGTTCGGTCGCACGGCGGAGCCGTCCGGCGGCTGGAAGCTACACAGGACTACCCGCTCCGCACGAAAGAGACTCTGCACCGGGAGGAAAAGGTCAGAATCGGAAAGGCTGCCGCCGAATTAGTGCAGCCCGGGGAGACCATCATTCTCGATTCAGGTACGACCACGGCGGAAGTTGCGCGGCACTTGAAACGAATGAAGACGGAGCCCCTAACGGTCATCACCAACGCATTGAATATCGCCATGGAGCTGGCCGATCTGCCCGGTGTCTCCCTGATCATGATTGGCGGATTGCTGCGCCCGGTTTCCTATTCGTTTGTAGGACCGCAGGCGGAAGCGATGATGAACGAGTTCCATGCGACCCGTCTTTTCCTTGCCGTCGACGGATTCGATTTGGAGAATGGCCCTTCCACGCCGGATGTGCTCGAGGCCCAGCTCAACAATGTGATGATCCGCTCGGCGCACGAGGTGAATGTGGTTACGGACTTCAGCAAGTTGGGCCGCCGCAGCGTTTCGAGAATCGGTCCGTTCGGGAGAATCCGGCGTTTGATTACGGACAACCTGGCTCCTCAGGAATTCACGGAAGGGCTTCGCAAGAGGGGCATCGAGGTCATCGAGGTTTAGCTTGAGGCGTAGCTCCCGCGAGTGCCAAGCGGCTGAGGTGATAGGACAACCGGGTTTCCGGCGCAAGCAATGCTTCCCGCAGCGACGCCTTGCCCTTCTCCTCATCACCTAGCGCAATTTGCAAAATCCCTTGCGTATAAAGCCACCAACCCGATGAACTATCGGTTCGCACATTGGATTCGGCTTGCGACAAAGCTGAATCAAGGCGCGCGTGCCAGTTCGCCGGATCATAGCCATCGAGCTTTCGAGCCGCGGCCCACCCCCAAACAAGGTCGGCGGGTCCGCTCAGCTGAGCCGCGCGGCGGTAAGATTCCTCCGCGTCCTTCTTTTGGCCGCAGGCTAGCGACACTTCCCCGAGCTGAAAGTTGCTTCTCGCCGAATTCAGAAACGGGGCCAGCCCGTCTTGCGTAAACGCCAAGCCGTTCACGGGAGAATCAATGGACTTCCGAGCGGCGAGCGCATCTTTGCAATGGTTTGTTCGCGCGAGCGCCAATGCCCGCTCGAGGTTGACCTCGATCCACACCTGACGAACGTTCGTGCCGCCTTCTTCACGGCCAAAGAAGCGGTTCTTGAACAAGTCCATGGCGGCTTCATAATTTCCTTCTTCCGCACGGTTCAAGGCCAGATCGTAAACGAGCAGAGTGGGCATCCGGCTCAGGTCCGGATATCGCTCCAGCACTTTCACGCGTTCGGTTGCAGGTTTTCCAAGCAGCGTCATCGCCGCTACCGCGCCGGAATAATTCACTGTGTTCAACGGGTCGTTCGCGATTCCTTCTTCGAAGGCCTTGAGGGCGAGGGCGAATTCGTGCTTGATGTTGAGCAAAGCCAGGCCGGTACTGGCTTGCAGGACCGGGATTTTGCGATTGAGCTCGTGGGCGCGATTCCATTCAGAGAGGGCCGCACCGGTCTGTCCGCGCGCGAAATGCCATGTTCCTAAAAGGTCGTGTGCGGTTGCGTCTCTTTCATTCTGTCGAATGGCGGCGCGCAGCGCCCACAGCTCCTCCACACGGCCCGGGAAAATGTACAGAGTCGAAAGGCGGGAAGCCTGCTCGTAGTCCTTGTCTGGAGATTCGCCAAGTTTCTCGCGGCAATATCCGCGAAAGTAGGCAACCAAAGGATGATTCTGGGGCGCGACAGAGCCAGGTTCAGCTTGGTCGGGTTTTACGGCAGGATACTCCCGGCTGAGAACCTCTATTGCCTTTCGACAGAGCCCCAGGCGCGCGTATTCGTAGGCAATGTTCAAAACGCGATAGGGATCCCCGGCCAAATGCGCAAGGTCTGGGTTTCCCGTTTCTTCGCGGAGGAAATTGCTCAAGGGAAAACGCGCTAGTTCCCCTTTGGCAAGAGTTTCCGCCTTGGTTTCCCCAAGCGCCTTTCGAATTGCCGCCAGTTCTTCCGCTGCGCGCAAATCGTCGGGAGCGGATTGTAGACCGAGCGTCAGCAATTCTTTGGCTTGATCCAGTTTGCCCGCGCGAGCCTGCACTTCCGCAAGACGCACCGCGGCCGCAGCGCGAAAATCGGGTAGCCGCAGAGCTTCGCGGTAAGCGTCGGCTGCCTCTTCCTCTTGTTCGAGGCCTTCATATGCAATTCCCAGATAGTAGGAAATTTCCGTGTCGCTGGTGTTTCGAGCACGAACCTCAAACAGACGCGGAAGGGCTTCCGCAAAGCGATTCAGGCTGGCGTCGAGGCGTCCTGCAGCTTTTAGCAGTTCAAAGCTGTTCGGAAATTTCTGAAGGGCCTGCTCATAAGTCTGGACAGCCGCTAGGACATTGCCGTCCAGCTCTTCGTTTTTTCCCGACTGAAGCCAGTCGTCCGCAGTTCTCTTGTCCTCTTCGGGTATCCTGTAAGCGACCTGGGGGCCAAGCTTGATCTGGGATTCCGCTACCCAGTCATATTGACCCTCGGTCTGCTTCAGCAACAAAGCGCCGTTTCCATCTTTGAGTTCGAATGTCAGGCTCCCGCCGGCGGGAATGGCAATCTCTTTTTTCCAAACGCGCTCGGGGGTCAGATCCACTTTTTCTTCTAGCAAGGGGGCGGTCCGATTGGGACCGGTCTTATTTGGACCACCACCAGTCTCATCCAGAATGGTGATGGTCGCCGCTGAAACCTTCGAGTTGGCGTTGAACGCGACGTTCAAAACGCCGTTCTTTCGCTCCAGATGAACCACGCCGGCGAGATTAGCTCGCGAGATGCCGCCCGTGTCGCGGACCGGCATCCAATACTCCTTGAACGAAATCGCTTGCCGCGGCTCCAGGAACGCATACGTCTCCTGGTTCCGAAACAGGCCCGCTTGCAATTCGACGTAAGCGCTGCCGTTGTCCGACAGGGCCTTGCGCCAATCAAGGCCGTCTGCATCCACGCCCCAGGACCAGATTTTCTTCGCGGGAACTTGTAGATACTCGGCAAAATGCGCTGTGCCGGTATTCGTGTGCGGATTCCACACTCCCATGAAATCTTCACGGCTTCCATGCGTGAACAAGGACACCGGCCCATCGGTTTGGTTTCGAATGACGCTCAAGTCTTTGCCTTGGGCATCAACCGGCCAGCGCTGCACCTCGGCAAATCCGTGCGCAGCCGCAAAGCGCTGAGGGTATTGGATTCGGGAATCCTCCCAAACCTGCACGCCAGCATTGTTCCACCAATAAAAACGATGGCGGACGTCGCTGCGGTTGCTGAGCGTAACGCGCTGCTCCAAAACTGTGGAGCCCGGGCGCAGAGTCAATTCCACCATCCACTCCATCCCATAGACTCTGTCGGTGTTGCCCACCGTAACCGAAGCGCTGCCGTCCGCATGTTCCGCGAACGCGTAGTTCACCGGCGACATGGAGACCCAATTGTGGGAAACCGGGAAATTGAACTCCACGCCAAAGGCCGCCCACGCGCCTCGATAACCGATTCGCGCTTTCTTGATCGAGGGATTCGCGTAGAACATCGGCTGGCCGCTGATTTTGTCAACGCAGGTGTAAAGATGGCCGCCGATGTCCGGCAGGACGGAACATTTCAAGTACTCGTTTTCGAGATAAACGGCGCGCCACTCGTGTTCCACGCGCGTGTTGGTAATCTCGTTTCGCAGTGTGTAGGGATAATTGAAGCGGCCGGTTGAGAACTGATCAAAAGGAGGATTCGGATTCGGCGCCCCTTCCTCGTAAGTCGGAAGCTTCAGGACGCCCTCCCATACATGCACTTGCCCGCAAATCGGCAGGGAGGAAAGGAGCAGGAAGACGAAGCCGAAAGCGCAGCGCGCTACGGAGAAAGAGTTTCGCTGGCACCGCATCAAAACCATCTGTCCCTCAGGATTTATCTGTTTATCCTCTTGTTCTTGTTTGGCGCTGCCGCCGTGATCCAAGAGCTCGTTCATGAAGGAGCATGCAAGGGGAACTTTTCCACTACGCGATTGATAATTCCTTCTTCCGAGGGAGAATCGGGATGGAGACCTTCTCCCAGGCATCTGAAAAAAGCAAGAAGTTGCGCCACGACGACGTGTATGGCCAAGTCATCGTCCTCGCCGACGTCGCTCAACCCGCGGCACTCAATAACCTCATCGCCATTTCGGAGGGCGGAGTCCGGGATGTTTTCACCGACGATGACCTTCAGCAACCCAAGCCTCTTGCGGTCCAACTCGCCGAGCAAATCCAACTCATAAGCACGAATCGTGCGATCTGACGACAGGTGACACACAATCAATGTGTCCTCGCACGCGTAACTCATGGGGCCGTGGCGAAAGCCCAAGTACGTTTCGCAAACGGTTGTCACGCGACCAGCCGTGAGCTCCAGCATTTTCAATGCCGCCTCGCGAGATGCTGCGAAGCGCGATCCGCTCCCCAGAAACACCGCGCGCCGGAAATCCGCGGCCGCAATCCTGGCGAGCGCATCGAACTGCGACCGGATCAATTCGCTCGCAATGTGGCTCAACTTTCCGCACAGCGCGCGGTACTCATTCGCTCTCTCGAGCATTCCCAGGAAACGTACCGCCAGCAAAAGGTTGGTGAAGCTGCTGGTCATGACCAGGCTCTTATCAAGTGTCTCGCTGGGAAGGGTGATGACCCGGACATTCTTTCTCTCCTGCCAGGCCCTGGCTAATCTTCCTTGCTCATTGCACGTCACCACAATGTGCCGAATTTGCGGCTCCGTGCCCAGCAACAGTTCGACGACCCCGCCGCTCTCCGGGCTGTCACCGGACCTCGCCACCGAGACAAGCACTCCAGGCCTGCCGGGAGGAAGGGCTTTACCGCCGTACATCAGGAGAGCGCCGCCGCTGATGGATTCGGTCGGGATGCCCAGCGCAGTTTGCAAAGGAAAACGCACACATTCGGCGGCATACTCCGAACTGCCAGAACCAGTGAGCGCTAGACTGCGAATGCCCTTCAGCTCTTCCTGCAGAGCATCGACCGAGGCCAGCATTCGTTCGCAGGTTCGCAACCACGTCCAAGGTTGCTGGCAGATTTCCCGAATCGTATGGAAATAACCCAGCCGTCGCTGCTCCTCGTCGGACCTTTCCAGCAATTCTGCTGCTTTGCCTTGGCTCTTTGCCAAGGCCCGCTGCCATTCCTCCGGTGTCAGTAAGTGCGCACTGTCCATACAATCCTGCGATTTCCGCTAGGCCGTTAATCTCCGAGGTCAGTGTCCGGGCTGCAGCTCGGGAGTCATAATATCGAGCGGGCGATCCTCTCCGTCCACCGAACCGTACCAAACGCCACCGCCGAAAGTCGTGATGTAAACCTTCTTGGGGTCCTGTGGATCGGGAATCACGCGATGCCCCCACTTAAAATTGAAGCCTGGTATGCGCGTCCAATGCTCGCCCCGGTCCGCGGACCTCCAGGCGGAAGATTCAAATCCGGCGGCGTAGAGTATGTTCGCATCCCGAGAATCTATCGTGACGTCGTAAACGTGGCGATCGCGTTCAAGCACCTGCCTCCAGGTTTTGCCGGCATCCTCCGACAAGTAGATGCCGCCGCCATCGCCGTGTTCCCCCTTGTGCCGGGCCCATACCGCGAGATACAGGCGGTCCGGCGTGAGCGGGTCGACCGCCAGTCCGTTTGGCCCATTGCTTCCTTGCGGCATGGCTACTGGCGTCCAGTGCTCCGCGGCATCGGTAGAAAGGTAAATCGCACCATCGCCGTCGTTTCCAATGCTTCCGTCTTCGGAACGTCGCGCCACAAGAACATAGAGTCGACCCTTCGCGTCCCTCACGATTCTCCACGCAAACGGTTCTTTTTGCAGCATGCCGGTATTTTTCAGCGTCCAGTTCTTTCCGCCATCGGTACTTTTGTAGACGCCGCGCCCAAACGCCGCAACATAGAGGACGCGCGCATCCGGCGGGCTCGTGGGATCCAGCAGAATATGCGTGGCTGCGGTTTCCTCCATCCCATGGTTGGATTTCGTCCAGGTGCGGCCGCCATCATCGCTGCGGCAGACTCCCCCGCGATAATTCAGAACCGCTTTTCTTCTCCACATCTTCGGCCGCGGTAAATCATGCGTCCAGCTATTTACGCTCCATACGCGCCCCTTCACCGCCGGGTCAAATACAAGCCAGTACGTCGTATTCATCCATTCTTTGGGCACGCCTTCGGTCGAACTCACCCAGGATTTCCCGCCATCTTCGCTGCGGAAAAGGCCGATGTCCGTTGTGGAGATGAACTGCCGATTATGGTCAAACGCGTCAAAATGGTAGCCATAGGTCGTCGTGACATCGAGCCCCGTACTCACCCATGCATTTCCCTCGGACTCCCGAGAATATACTGCGACCCAATTTGCCCCGCCATCGGTCGTGCGCATCGTTCTTCCCAAGTCCGTCCCGTAGCCAACATTGGCGTCTTGGTCGGCCACGGTGAGCGCCAGCGGATTTTCTCCCCAATCCGTCCCAAAGCGCGCGGTGATCCACGCGTCATGAATGTTGGCTCCGGATTTGGCGGCCGGATCGCTGCCTTCTTTCCAAACCGGGCGCCAAGTCCGCCCCGCATCTGTGGTCTTGGCAACTCCCAGCCATTTCACTCCGCCTTCTTCCAAGTCGTTGTAGGAGACATAAGCCGTATCGGGGTTATGGAGACTGGTGGCAATGGCCCGTAACTTTGGATTCCCCGGTCCCAAACTCACCTTCCGCCAAGTTGCGCCTTCGTCGTCGGACACAAATGCCGTCTCGTCACCAATCGTGTAGATCACCGGTTTTCCGTTCTTGGTGAAACCCGCCGAAATATCCGTGATGGTCTTTACCGGAGGCGGGGGAATCTTTTGTATCCCCGACGACGTTTTCTCCACGATAAAATGCGAACCGGCTATGAGCAGCATCCTCCGAGCGGCCGAGGAACTCGGATTCACCCAAACTTTTTTGGCCGGTTCGGGCAAATCCGCTTCTTTTTTCCAGATCTGGCCTGTATCTCGAGAGAGAAAAAGAAAAGAGGTCCCCTTTTTGCGGTCGCCCCCGGTCACATGGAAAACCTTGGAATCGGCAGGATCAATGGCCATGGCGGTGATGCTGCCCAACGGATTTGGCTCCGCGACGATGTCTTCGTCGGAGTGGTCGGAGCTCATGTTCACGCCCTTGATCGAAGACGGCTTCGGGTAAACCAGGTTCCAGGTCGCCCCTTGATCTTGGCTGCGCCACAAGCCGCTCGATTGTGCGTAGATTACGTTTGGATCCAACGGGTCGAAAACAAAGAATTCCACAACACCCCGTAGGTTGAACATGCGCCAGGACTTGCCGCCGTCGCGACTGATATAGGCTCCGGTCATGTCCGAGCTAACCAGGACGGTATCGAGGTCGTGCGGGCTGACCGTCGGGTGGAACATGGCTCCGCCACCTCCCGGCCCGATGACCCTGAAATCACCCGGACGAGGCGCGTCGCCATTGCCCAGGACGAGGAACCCCAGAAGCGCACGGAGAAAGAAAAGGGCCATTTCTTTCCTTTGCTTTCCTTATCATTCGTTTCGCTTTCTTTCTTGGCAGAATCCACTTGCTTTGTCAATCCCTTTCGTGTCGTTTTGCGCTCGAAAATGACCCTAGATTTTGATCTTTAAGAGCCGGGCGGCATTCTCGTAGTACACCTTCCTGAGGATTTCATCGGGCAATCCCAAACCATAAATCCGCCACCGCCCCTGGGGGGGCACCCGCGCCGGCGCGTAGTCAAAGTACTCATCTTCGGTCTCGAGGAACCGGTAATAGATCTCGTACAACTGGTCGGTGAAGATTTGCTGCGGCGTGTCGGTCCCGTGTGGAACCGCGTCCGTTCCAAATAAAATGCGATCCTGATATTTGTCAAAAAATTTCCTGGACAGGCGCGGCTGGCGGCCAAGCTCTCCGATGCGGGCACCCATCTCCACATGCATGTTCGGAAAACGATCCATGCACTCGCCCACATAGGGGAGATTCTCGGCGTTATTGCCCACATGAAGCACAATGAACTGCGTCTTGGGATGGCGTGCCAGAACCCGGTTGCGCGCCTCCAACAGTTCAGAATTGCTTGGAAAATCTTTCCCATAAAATGACCAATCCGGATGATTGTTCAGTTCCTCGAAGCGCTCGTTGAAGCGGTCGATGGGCAGAAAGAAGGCTTCCGGATCCGAAACATGGATGGCCACAGGAATACCCAGCGACCCGCACGCTTCCCACATGGGATCGAAGCGTTGGTCATCCACCTTCACAAGCGGCCCCGTCGAGATTTTCTCGCGCAAGTACAATCCGAGCGTTTTTAGGATTTTCAATCCGCGTGCGCCCGCCTTTTGCGCGCGGACAATTTCATCGGCCTGAAATTGGCTGTATCCCGGTTGGTTGGTGCGCTCCCACCAGGGCTCCGCAAAAGTCAGAAAGCGGTCCGGGTGAGGCGTTTGATACTTTCGAATGGCCTCATCCAAACCTTTTCCAACTCCTCCGGTGAGATTCACCATGATGCGGATGTTTTTCCGATCCATGACCGGCAACAAGTCATCTACCGGAGCTAAATATTCCATTTCCTCGCCGATCCCAACTCCCCCCGCGTGTTTGGCGACCCAGGAAAGATGCGTGTGTACATCTATGACCGGATAGCGCGACCGCGGCACTTTGCTTTCGGGCACGTGCAACATGCTTCGCGGCTCAAAATCCTTAAGCTGCAAGGGCTTTCCCGCCTCGTTTGCTTCCGCCGACGGCACGCCCGCTCCACTAGGGGAAATTCCGCCCGCTGCCAAAAGCACTCCCGCGGTTTCGAGCAGCCGTCGCCTTGCGATTCGAGCCATGGCCCCTCCTATACAAATCTCTCAGCTGCCGCCGCTGTTGTTCTTCTTCGTTCTTCTATCTATATCGTTTACTTTCCGTTGTCAAAGTGCGATAAAGCCGTGGGGATCGGCTGATGTTTGCTTCCAGAATTCGCTTTTGTCTCTTTGTGAGCGCAGTAGTGTATGCGAACTTCGTTGCCTCCCCCGCGCGACAAACCGCCAGCGTGCCGCAGGAAGCCTACTCCAGCAGCATTCGAGCGGAAACCAGGCATTCTCCCACGAACTTCTTGCCCGACGGCGATCTCGGCAAATCTCCCTGGAAGCATGCGAAATGGCTCGTGTTTGACAACGATGCGTCGGGCAAGTCGCACTATCCTGAGGCGGAGACGCGTGTGGCATCTCTCTGGACGGAAACGCATATCTACTTTGCGTTTTCGAGCCGCTACGATTCGCTGAATATTTACGAAGGAGAAGACCCCCAGCCGGAACGATGGCAGCTTTGGGACCGTGACGTTGTCGAGGTTTTCTTGAATCCCCAGCCCGCGCGCGTGAATCACTATTTTGAGTTTGAAGTGGCTCCGAACAATCAGTGGATCGACTTGGAGATCGACAAGACCAAGGACCCGTTCAACGACGCCGCCTGGAATTCCGGTTTTGAGCACGCAACGCGCATCGACTCTGAGCATCACATTTGGACCACGGAGATGCGCATACCGCTCGCCGCCATGAACGTGAAAGACCCGCGCGCCGGCGCCGAATGGCGGGTCAATTTCTTTCGCGCGGCGGGAAAGGGCGGCGACGATCACCGCAAGTTCCTGGCGTGGAGCATCATTCCCGAAGGGAAGACATTCCACGTGCCAGCGCGGTTTGGAATCTTAAAACTCGTGAATTGAAATGGTCACGCCACGGCTCTAACGCGTTAATGGATGTAGGCGCCACCCGGCAACAAATACTCGATCGGCCAGCTCTCTCGTTCCTGCTCGACGATTTCGGACCATTTCAAGACCTTGCCATTTGGCTCGGGCAAGAGGCTCATGCCAGGCAAAGTTTCAGCAATGGCGCTTGCAAGGGTGTAGGCACCGCCCGCGGCGGTTACCGCAACCACGTTCGCGTGCAGCTTCTGAGCCGCAAAACGCCTGGCGATTTCCGCATCCTCAATCATTTCGAGGAAATACGGCCTCCCGGTCAAAAGCGAGTTGTACACGTGGTCTGCAAGCACGCCGGAAATCGGGTTGACGTAGGCATGATCAAAATCCAGCGCACCCAATAGCGGATCGTCCGGTGAAACCGCCGTATAGGGCATGCGCGTTTCGCCGAGCCCGCGAAAATCAAAGGAGATAATGTCAAAGCCTTGGTTCAAATATTTCTCAATTTCCTGCCAGTCCTCTGCTGCTGCCTTGCCGTTTTCCTGGAACCACAACGCCGCTTTTCGCTCGCCAGAGCCTGATTTGTGGATGTACAGCAGCGGCATTTCAAGCTGTCCGCTGTGGCGCAGCAAATAGCGCTCGATGGTCGCCTCTCCCAGTTTCGAACTACCGGCGGCCTCCCAGGTAATTTCGCCCGCTTGCGGCAAGGCGCCGGTATTCTCGCGAACTCGCCAATTCTTCGCACCGCCGTATTTATTTCCGTAATATTCCTTGGCCAGTGTCCGCGTGCTTCCGCTATGGTGCTCCTCGTAATACTCGCGAATCACATCCATCAAAGACCGCGCATCACGGTAGTCGACAAGGACCTGTCCCGTATGTGTGCATCGCAAGGTTTCTCCGCCCAGCTCCTTCACAAAAGGAAGGCTGCTTCGCACGGGCATCCGATTGAAATGGTCGAGAAAGTCGAGCGCGGCTTGCTGATTCTCCGTGGAATACTGATGCCCGTGATAACCCTCGACCATTGCCAGGCGGTCCCCGTGGCCGAAGCGCGTGTACAGCTTTTGTAATTCCCGAAAAGTCTTCCGCGTGCCTTCAATTGGGAAAAAATCCAGCACCGCAGCCGCCACCATTACCGGGCGCGGATACATCAGCAAGAGCAGCCCCGCATGGTCCAGGCCGTTCGAAATCATGCCGTCCAAATCCTGTTCGGGATCGCTGTCCGGGTCGACAAAGATCCGGTTCGATATGCGCATCGGCAGAGAAGTGATGTAGCACGAGGGCACGGCAACTTTTATGCGTGGGTCCAACGCCGCGATCAGCGCGGTTTGCGTTCCCCCACCGCTTGTGCCGGTAATGCTGATTCGCTCGCCGTCCACATCCGGGCGCGTCAAGAGATAGTCCACGGCGCGAATGCCGTCCCAAACTTCCCATCGCGCAAGGTTCGCTCCGGCCAGATAAGCCAGGTTTCCCATGACCGCGTGTTCTGCGCAAATCAAGTTGTAGCGGCTCTTTTTCGCTTTCGAATCCCAAAACTGACTGCGCTCGCCTTGCCCGACGGGATCCCAGGAAATCACCACGTAGCCGCGTCCGGCGAGTCTCTGGCTTAGTGCCTGATAGTGAGATTTCCCGTCGGCGGCGTGGCCCGCGGGCACCAGCACGGCCGGATGTTTTTCCGTACGATCATCCGGAACGTAAACCAGCGCGGTGACGTAAATACCCGGCAAACTCTGGAAGACAAGTTTTTCGATGGTGAAACCGTCCATCGGAATCTTGCCGGTGATTACCGCGTGCAGGTCTGTCTTCACGGCGGGCAGGCCGCCAATCATCTGCAGAAGTTTTTGCCGCAAATCATCGTGCAACTTACCGAGGCCCGCCTCGTCGCCGATGGCGTCCCAGGTTTTTTGGCGAGCTTCATCTTCCATCCACGCTTGTTCCGCTTGATACCGCAGGTAAGGCGTGATGCGTGGTCCCGATGCCGGAGGCTGCCTCAACACTCGGAAAAATTCAGGCGGAGCCGGATCCGTTCCCGCCAGCAAACAAGCCAGGCCGACCCCCGACAGCAAAACTCCGAGGCAGGTGCGGATCACGGGGCCTTCACCGTAAGCGAGCCCATGGCGTACCAGCCATCTTCCTGACGGCCCTCGACCGCGAGGCGAATCGCAGGCTTGCTGGTCCGGGGATCCAACATGGCTACGCGAACGTCGTAATTCCCGTCCGGGAGATTTTCCGGCACGTACAACGTGCCGTCGTAGACCGCGTCCCCGGGAAGCCATTTGCGAATGTCCACCGGCACGGGAATCACCGTGGCCATCTTCGGAGATCGCAATTCCAGGGCCAGAGTGAATTCCTTGTAAATCGGCGCGACTCCCTCGTTCAGCCACCACATGTGAACCGGCATCATGGTTCCGGGCGCGACGACTTTCGAATATTCCAGGCGCCGCAGGTTGAAGCGGTAGCCCATCTTTTTCTGAAACGTGTCGAATGGCGCTTTCCATTCGTTCGGTATCGGCGCAGACTTGATGTTCACGGTGCTGACGTGCCAGCGCAGCGCTTGCTCGAGGATGTACTCCAGGTCATAACCTCTTTCCTTCCAGCCGGCCACCGTGTAGCAGGTTTCTAGCGAAACGGGCCTGCGCTGCCAAACGTCCTGAATTCCCGCGCGGACAATCTGCTGCGGGTAAATCTCCAGCATTTCCGCGGGAAAGTAGGGATTTGTGGAACTCGTTCGCATGTCGCCAAGGCAATCCAACCGCCACCCTGCGCCATGCCCGGTTCCGTAGGTGAGCGCTTGCTGTTCATCAAAGTTCATCAGCAGCGTGGTTCGGGGAAAAGCGTCAATCCAAATATCAATCAATTGCTTTTGAAATGGAAACGCAGGCATGTAGGGGCTCCAGCCTTCTCCCCAATAGCCCACGGAAGAAATGTCCACGCTGTCGAGATAAGGATTTCCGTCGTAACGTTTTCCCGCCTCGGCCACGAGCTCGCCCCAAAATTTGAGATATAACGGATCGCTGAAATCCGGCTGCCAGATCTGTCCGTCTTTGTCTGTGGGATTGTTGGCGCGTCGCGCCCCCGAGCTCCGGTACCACTCCGGAAGAGGATCCTGGTTGGAGTACGGCATCAGCCGAATCGCGAGCGTTTGTCCATGCGCCCTCGCTTCTTGCAACGCCAAGTCCACGATCTCCCAGCGAAACTTTCCCGGCTCCGGTTCGAGAACGTTCCAATACCAGCGGCAATACGAAACCGACGTGTCAGGAAAATCTGGTTTCGCAGCTGCTTGCGGCAACTTCGTCACCGGCCCCGCTTCGGACCACTTCAAAGGCAGATTGGGTTCCTGTCCATTGAACCGCTGAAACGTGGTGATGCCCATTCCGGGATTTACGAGCACGTCATGAACCGCCTTGGGGCGCACTACGACGACATTGGATTGTCCAAGCGCCTGGTACGGACCGGTGAAAAAAAGAGCGAGCAAAAAACAAAAACGGCTGGCGAATTTAATGGACAATGCAGGTTCGTGGGTGGGGAACTCAAATTCTCGCAATGACCGAAGCATCCCGAATTCTCCATTCGGTCGGCACTCTACCGCTCCGTGGTCATATTCTTCAACTCCCAATTGAAGTTGCTCACTTGTCCGGAAGGGCAAAGCCTGCCAGGGTATCGGATACTTTGCCCTTAAAATACCCGCCACCTCCGGCAGCGATCACCACAAACTGCTTGCCCCGGCTCTTGCCCAGGTAAGTGATTGGCGCAGCATACGCGCTTGCTTCGAGCTCGGTGGACCACAATTGTTCTCCGGTATTTGCATCGAACGCACGAAAGCGGCTATCCATCGTTGCGCCGATGAAAACCAGTCCGCCGGCGGTGACTATCGAGCCGCCGAGGTTCGGTGTCCCGGTTTCTTGCTTCAATTCACTCATGCTGCCAAGCGGCACTTTCCAGACGATCTCTCCCTTGTTCACGTCCACGGCGTTCAGGGTTCCCCAAGGCGGCTTCTGACACGGCCATTGGTTTTGATCCCAAAACCTCGCGTATTCTCCGTCTTTGGAACCTCGCCGGTATTTCTCCGGCGTGTCCTCCGCCTGCGGTAGCATCCGACCGACGGCCCCAAGTTCATTTGTGTTCACAAACAAATAACCCGACGCTTCATCGAAAGACCCCCCCGACCAGTTCCCGCCTCCGAGTGTTCCGGGCATGACTAACGTCGGTTCGAGGCTGTATGGGGTGTACAGCCCGCGAGTCTTCAACGAATGAGACAGGTCCGCGCAATATTGGTGCGATTTTTCCGTGACTTCGCTGATGTCGGCTTCGCGGAATGTCTGTCGCACCAGTGGCGGCGGTTTGAGAGGAAAGGGCTGCGTCGGCCAGGCAGCCTCGCCGGGCACATTGCTCTCGGGAACGCGGCGCTCCTCCACCGGGAACAGCGGTTCTCCGGTGAGCCGATCGAGAATGAATACGAATCCCATCTTCGTCACTTGCGCGACCGCAGGGATTTCTCGGCCATTGCGCCTCACGGTGATCAGCACAGGTTGCGCCGGGAGGTCGTAATCCCAGATATCGTGGTGCACCATCTGGAAGTACCAGCGAAGCTTTCCTGTGGCAGCATCCAGCGCGACCAGCGAATTGGCAAACAGGTCCATGCCTTTGCGGTCTGCTCCGTAAAAATCGTAAGAAGCGGAGCCCACGGGCAGAAAAATCAGGCCGCGCTCCCTATCTACGCTCATGATCGACCAGACGTTTGCTCCGGTGCGGTTCTGCCAGGCATCTTCCTGCCAGGTCTCGTGCCCCGCTTCTCCCGGTTGCGGAATGGTGTGGAAGGTCCAGAGCAACTTACCGGAACGGACATCAAAGGCGCGCACGCCGCCGCCGGGACCCATGGAAGGATATTCGGGAACGGCAGCCCCGGTTATGACCAGGTCTTGATAAATGGCCGGAGGCGAGGTTACCGAATACTCCGCGTCGGGAAAAGCGTCCGCAACTCCGGCACGCAGATCGACCGTCCCGTCTTTTCCAAAATCGCGGCATGGTTTTCCGGTTTTCGCGCCGAGGGCAATCAGGCGTCCGTCAAATGTACCGAACAGAATTCGCCGGTCGTCAGCATTCTTGCTCTGCCAGTAAGCGACGCCGCGATGCTGGAAGAATTGTCGTTGTCCGGCTTGCCCGGCTTGCGGATCAAATTGCCAAATCTCTTTGCCATTTTCGGCATCAAGCGCAATCACACGATTGGAGGGGGTGGAGAAGTACAGTACGCCATCAACCACCAGAGGAGTGGATTCGAACGGGGCAACGTGATGCCCGTCCTTCTCATTGCCGCCGCGGTCTGTCTCTCCCATGTGATACGTCCACGCTCTCTTCAATCTGCCGACGTTTGCGCGGTTGATTTGTTGGAGCGCTGAAAACCGAGTGCCGCCGGCGTCACCTCCATAAGATCGCCATTCCTGTGCGGAGACCCCAGCAGACAGTAACATCAGACAGGCTAGACACCGCTTTATTCCGGAGAGCATGATCCCCAATCTAAAGCAAATCCGCGGTTTGCTTCCAAGAGCTCTGATCTTGCGACCTGCCGAGATCGAATCCGATGTGGTTGACTCGAGCGTCGTCGGTCTTTTGCAATAGTACCTTGCTTAAGACTCTCCGTCATACGGCCCTCGACCCTGCTCACAACCTGGCCTTCCGAACATCCTCTCGAAATCCTCACGATCCGCAGCGCCAAGTTTCTAGTCGTTTCGAAGAAATCCCAAAATGTGGGCTTGGAATGAAATAAGGTTTTGCGATATCATCGCTTCAATTTCTGAAAACAGCCCCCCTCAGAAAAGGTCCTCGATGAACGGTCGACGAGAATTGCGGACTCCGCAACAATTTCGAGTTGTGCTCTCGAACGGGGAACAGCCGTTGGTAACAGCCAGTGCTTCGACGGAGAACGTGAGCACCAATGGCGCCCGGCTCCAAAGTGATTGGCCCTGGCAACCAGGAACCAGAGTACTTGTGCAATCCTCGCTAGGCGAATTCTGGGGCCGCGCACGAATCGTCTACTGCCACACAGTTCGAGCTAATACCTTCGCACTCGGCTTGCAGTTCTTGGTGCGGACAGGCGAGTGGACCACGTAGAGGTGATAAGGCAATCTCGAAATCGTGAAGCTCTGGCCCGGTAATTGTTAGAGAGTGTCGCTAATCATTGACCAGGTCTTCCTCGTTAGTCCGGCTCGAATCACATTGCGGGCATCGCCACAGGCGGAAAGCTCTTTTTCCTGGATCAACTTCCGCAAGATACATGGGTTGACCGTCGCGGGGACACCTACGGCGAGGAAGCATATCCAAATCGAACTGGTCGTGCTTGGCGGCAATGAAGTATCCCTTGGAAGGAGTATAGCGGACGGCGCAATTTGGTTTCGGGCAGGCATACTCGGCTTCGGTGGCCCCACTCATCCCCATTGCAATATGATGCTCGTGGCAAAGCGCGTGAAGCTGTCTAGCGGTCTCTCCTGTCGACATGAGTGCTCCTGATTTCAGGTTCTGACGCAGCAGCAACAGAGCCCCAAATCATCGGGCAACACCCCACGGTCAAATCCCTCCACCTCGATGACCACAAGCCTTCAGATGGTCTCCCAACCTTCACAACCGCATCTCCGGCTTTAGCACCGGTACGCTGGGCGAGGAGTCGTGTTCACGGACGCTCGAGCGGGGAACCTAGGGGTTGGTGACGACAACGTTCGACGCTTGCCGACCTTTAGGGCCTTGCACGATGTCGAATTGGACCGAATCCCCTTCCTGCAACGTACGAAAACCGTCGCCGACGACGGCCGAGTAATGAACAAAAACATCGGGGCCGTCATCGCGCCCGATAAAGCCATACCCCTTTGAGTTGTTGAACCACTTCACTTTACCGTCCATGCTAGTCTGCCTCACCGAGCCGCTATGGTAGTCCACGGCAGTAACTGATCTTGCCCACCGAGTGATCTAGCAAAGCGCATTTCCGAAAGCTCGCACGCAAAGTCATCGACAAGCAAACTCGAAGGCTTTGTATCTCGGCCACCATATCCAAGAATTCCGGGATTTGCAAGGTTCTTATATCATGTGATATAAGCGGTATCCATCCCGTATCGCTTCGATCAGCCGGTTCATGACGAGGCTCAAATTCGTCCTCCATGGATATCCCGAGAGACTGGTAACGCACCAGGCCTGCGGTGTCCGAGCTACGGCAAACGATACGCCGTCGTGGAATGGAAGCGCGACAGGAAATGTCCGCAGTCGGGAGACGCACGTTTCATTGAGGTTACGAGCGGCCAGCCGTGTCCAAAATCCAGAACGCGACGTGGACGAAGTGCACGTGGCGACACTGGCCCAAACGCGCTCCGTCGTTCGTCCGAAACACGAGCCTCCTCAACGGACTTTCCGAACGAATATTCAAGATGGCGGATAATCAGGCGCAACGAGAACTGCGACATGGGCGAGTAGTTGCGGATTCACTGTTGCCCATCGCGCGGTTTGTGACGATGGTGACCAGGAGCACCGACGAGCCTACGCGGAACTCTGACAAGTGACCGAGCTCAGCCACGTGGACGAGTTCGTCATGGACATAGGTTCCGTTGATCGAGCCCAAGTCACACAGCCGGATTGAGCCGTGGCTCACTCCCAAGGCGCAGTGCAAGCGAGATACTTTCGGGTCGTCGATTTCGATATCAACGCCGGCCCCGGTGCGTCCGATGCTAATGCGTGGTTTGTGGAATTGATGCGTCACGCGCTTCGATGGTCCGGCGATGACCGAGATCGCGATGGTCTTGTCCTTCGGCAGTTCAAAGGCCGTGGCCCGGCCCACCACCGAGACGTTCGCGCTACGCACAGGAGCTGAGCCGTTGATGGGTTCCTGGGTCGGTAAGACCGCTTGCTCTAGGGCGGCGGCGACCAGGGGCATAGATCCGTCATCCAACGTCGACCACCCATACCGCATGGGACGCGGCGCCGCTTGTCGGTCTCCCGGACCGTCCGCTGCTTCACTACCGCTCCGTCTCGATTGCATGGCAGAATGACCTCAAACGCGTCCTTGGTTCACGGACGTTCCATTTGCCGGGGTTTCTTCAGCAGGCACTCCGTTTGCCAAAACTCAGAGGAAATAAGTCCAATGCTTACAATCCTGCAATGAGTTTTGCCAGGGGAAGAGCAACACACCTGTGTTGCTGCAACGCAAGAAACTGCCAAGACGGCGACAAGCGGTGGTTCAGCTGGCTCCCATTCCGGGTGTGTATTTGGGCACGATTGTAAGGATGAAACGCCGGCAAACTCTGACGATTCAATACAATAGCCGAGCACAACGTCCATAACCACTCCTACATGGCGGGAAAGAGAGCCTTCGCGATTTCTGAGTGGACGTTGGCCAACCGAGTGCTTCGTATTTGTAAAAGTTCATTCGTTGGCGCGTAGAATAGAGACAATGGATTGAGCAGCTACCAGTCTGGCGCGGCGGAACGTTCAAAACAGAAAGAATGAAGAATGAGGCAGATTGCTAGTTAGCGCTTTGCGAGGCCTTAGTGAGCAGCATGGGAGAGCAACTGCAAATTCTTATCGTCGACGACGACAAGTCGATTTGCCGATGGTTGAATGCGGTGCTGGCGGCCGAGGGCTACCAATGCCGCATTGCCAACAGTTGCGAGGAAGCCGAACCGCTGTTGCGAGAAGCTGCATTCCAACTTGCCCTGCTCGACATCTACCTCGGAGACAAAAACGGCCTCGAGTTCCTGGAAAAACTAAAAGGGCTTCAACCAGACTGCAACTGCGTGATGATGACGGCGCATGCGAGCGTGGAAACCGTAGCGCGTTCTGTCGCCAAAGGGGCGCTCGAGTATCTGAGCAAGCCTGTGCTGATTGATGACCTGCTGGCCGTAGTACGGCGGATCGAGACCCTGCCCCAGCCGCCAGCCAAAGCACCGCGAGAACGCTTTTCTCCCGACACCGCGATCGTGGGCCGCAGCCCCAAAATGCTGGAAGTTTACCGCGCCATAGGCCGGGTAGCGCCGAGTACGGCCAGCGTGCTGATTACCGGAGCGAGCGGCACCGGGAAAGAGCTGGTGGCGCGTGCTATCCACGAGCACAGTCGCCGTGCCGGGAAACCCTTCACTCCCATCAACTGCGGTTCTTTTCCAGAGACCATTCTTGAAAGCGAACTTTTCGGGCACGAGAGAGGCGCATTCACGGGAGCCGACAGCAGCCGCGCCGGACTTTTTGAAGCTACCAATGGCGGCACGCTTTTCCTGGACGAGATTTGCGAAACGAGTCTAAGTTTTCAAGTGAAGTTGCTGCGCGTCTTGCAGGAACAGCAGGTGCGGCGTCTCGGATCGAACACCTTCACTCCCGTAGATGTTCGAATCGTTGCGGCGACGAACAAGAACCTGAGTTCGCTCATACAGTCGGGGCAATTTCGCGAAGATCTTTATTACCGGATCAGCGTTGTGACCATCGACCTTCCCTCCCTCGAGGAACGGCTGGAAGATGTCCCGCTGCTCGTGGAGCATTTTCTCGCGCGATTTAACCAACGCAACCAGCGCCATGTGACCATCAGCGAAGATGCGGTTCGACGGCTGACTTCTTTGCGGTGGCCGGGTAACGTCCGCGAACTCGAAAATTTGATCGAACGGCTTGCCATCTTCACGGCCACCGGCCAAATCACCGCAGAAGAAGTGGAGCACGAGCATACCCAGCGAGCCGGAGCGGCCAGTGGGCCAGAAAACCCGTCATCCACCCTTGGCGGAAAGTTGCAGGAGATCGAGCGAAAGGAAATTCTTCGGGTATTGCGCGAAGCCAAGGGCAACAAATCGCTTGCGGCGCGAATGTTGGGGATTGAGCGAAAGACCCTCTATGAAAAGGCCCGCCGCCTCGCCATTGATTTACAGTCGAGGCAGTCATGAAGATTTTAGCCGAACTTCGGCTGGCCAAGAATCGCACGCAAATCCGGCGATGGCTGCTGCTAAATGCGGTCTTGCTTACGGTCGTCGGACTACTGAGCATGAGTTATCCGGTCGAGGAACTGAGCCGCCGGATGGGAGATTTGCTCTTTCGTTTGCGAGGGACGCGAGCGACTTCGCGTGAAGTCGCCCTCGTGCTCATTGATGACGCAAGCCTGAACCGCTACGGTCGTTGGCCCTGGAAACGGTCGATGCTTGCCCGCGTTGTCCGGGCGGCGGCGGCGGAGCGGCCCAAAGCACTGGGCCTGGATATTTTGCTTTCGGAAACGGAGGACGAAAACGAGGATCGGGAATTCGCAGACTCGCTCAAGGTAGCCGGCAACGCAGTCTTGGTAAGCAAGATCAGCAATTCGCAAGGGGGCAACCTCTGGGTCGAACCATTGCCACTTTTTTCCCAGAACGCCGTTGCCATAGGTCATGCCCAAGCGGTCCTGGGACCCGACAGCATCTGCCGCAGCATTCCGGTCCAGGAATTAACCATCGAGGGAACGCGCTGGGCGTTCGCGCTGGAAGTTGCACGCGTCGCCCTGGGAACGCCGCTCGAAGATGACGGCCAATACTTGCGTCTGGGAAACATCCGAATACCCACAATCGGGGAGCCTACGCACGTCAAAGTGACGGGAGTGCAGAGCGAGTCGCCGCGCTTTCTGGCAATCAACTATCGCGGACAGCTCGAGGCGCGAGAGACGCCTGCCCCGTTTTGGGCATTCTCGGTAGTCGACCTGTTGGAGGGGAGGACGCGCGGCCAACTGCGAGGAAGGGCGGTGCTGATTGGATTTGGCTCCACAGAGATTGGGGACCGCGTACCCACGCCGGTGAGCGGACGAATTCCGATGCCGGGGGTAGAAATCCACGCGAATCTTGCAGACACGATCTTGGCCGGCCGCGGCTTGAAGCCTTGGGGAAGCGCACCGCAGGTCCTCCTGCTGCTAGGCTTCACGCTCATTGCAACGGGGATGGTTTTGCGATCGCCGGGATGGCGGGGTCTGCTTTCTCTGATGATTCTGATTGCCGTTAGTTATCTCGGGAGCTATGGGTTGTTTGCATGGGCGCACCGCTTGATTGAGTTTGGGCCGTTTGTTTGCGCCGCCGTGCTGGCCGGGCCGGTAGCCCAGTTGCAGAACCTCATTTCCGTGGATAGAAGGGTTACTCAAGGGCTTCGCCAACTGCAAATTCCTCTGAGAAAGACACCGTCCGGCAAGCCGTGCGATGTCTCCACGGCTTTGCGTTCGGAAAGGAAGCCGCCCATCGGAGATCTGCACTGGAAAATCAATTTGTTGCAGGAACTACAGACCGAGCTAACCTCGCTTTATGCGTTTGACGAAACGTTGTTGAATGCCATCGAGGACGGTCTGGCCGTCTTTGCCTCGGACAATCGATTAGTCTTTTGCAATCCGCGGTGGCAAAGCCTTTGCGCCCGGCAAAATTGGAATCCCTCGGCTAGCCTTGGGGAGTTGGGGTCCAGTTTCGACGAGTCAACCTATTCGAAATTGCGGGGGTCATTGGCGCAGCCCGGCGGACAGTTCGATTCCGAAGTACTGTGGGGCGACAGTCTTTTTCAGTTGAGGGCCATGAGGCTGCCCTCCACGTCGGAAACGAATCCGGCCGGGCTGACCTTGCTGGTTGTGACCGATTTGACCGCCCGCCTGGAACGGGATCGAGCAAGAGCAGAGGCGCTCCGTTTTGTGACTCACGAGCTGCGCACGCCGCTGGTTTCTATCCAGGGGTTCGCGGAATATCTGTTGCGGTATCCTGGGCAAGCAGCCAGCAACGAAGCGGCGGCGACGATTTTTAAGGAATCGGGACGCCTGGTCGCGATGATCAACACGTACTTGGATGTGCTTCGGCTCGAAGCGGGCTCGCGGCCGCTCCGGCGGGAGACGTTCGACATTAGGGATACCGTGAGTCAGGTGAAACAGGTACTTCAACCGTTGGCAGAAGCTTCCAAGATCCTGGTCACGACCGAGATCGCCTCAGGCCTGCCTTCCCTCGAAGGCGATCCGCACTTGATTGCGGGGGCGCTCCTTAATCTCTTGGGCAATGCCGTCAAGTACACTGCGCATGGAAAAGAGGTCAAACTTCGCGTGCTCGCCGAGAGTAACATGATCGTGATGGAGGTTTGGAATCCAGGTCCGGTCATTCCGCGTCGCGAACTGGAGCGCCTCTTCGAACCTTTTTATCGAAGGCCTGAGCAGGAAGGTGCGACTCCAGGGTGGGGTCTCGGGCTGGCCTTCGTCAAGCGCATCGCAGAGCAGCATGGAGGCAAAGTAGAGGCCAGCAGTGAACCAGAATTGGGGACCTGCTTTCGACTTCATTTGCCAGCAAGCGGGTTGTATTCCGTGAGGGACTACCATGAAACGACGTGTCTGCATTAACTCCGGGATTTTCGTGATTGTGTTTTTCTCGATGATGGGTCCGGCGCTCACTCAAGAGCCAAACACGGTTCCCGTAAGCGCGCCATTCGCAGGAGCTACGATTTCGGACTGGAAGGGCAAGATCCATCTAAACCTGCCTGGCCAGGCGACGTCGGCTCCCGTCATGGGCGAAACACTGCCACCGGGTACAGTCCTCGAAACCGGCGGCGGAAAACTCTTGCTGCAACTGACGGATGGAAGTCAGGTGCTAATCCGCGCGCACACGCGATTGACGGTACTGCAGCCCAGTCC
>DATAIH010000036.1:0-1744 GCA_036262755.1 Candidatus Acidiferrum sp. | reverse complement strand
CCTCGAAGAGAGCTACCAACAACAGGGCCACGTCAAGACCTTCCGGTGGGAAATTCCCTACCCGTGCATTCTCGAACTGAATGAATGCCCTGAAATTCCCAAGCCGTCCGCATCGGAGCCGCGCGAAGCCGGTGACGAACGCGCGCAGCAACGCGCCACGCTCCAACTGAAGAACCGTCCCGCCTAGGGTTTCCCGCCTTGTGATCTCAAGTAGGACAGGGCTTTCACAGTCGCTTAGCTTGCCTGTTTCGTTTTGGAGAACGGGCGGCCATGCCGCGCTGAAGGCTGTACGGTGCCATGACATTCTTTACAGTGGTTGCCAGGACATCCTTTACACCTGGAGGTAGAGTTTCCGGCCGAGGAGGCCGGAAACGATGCCCTGGAAAGCGATTCACGTGGACGAGCAAAGGATGCAGTTTGTGATTCGAGCCAGCAGCGGAACCGAGCGGCTCTCGGCCCTGTGCCGAGAGTTTGGGATTTCGCGTCCGACCGGATATCTGTGGCGGCGACGATACCAGAGTGCGCGCTCGCTGACCGAGTTAGTCGAGCACAGTCGAAGACCGAAAAGCAGTCCTTCGCGCACCGCGGCTTGGAAAGAGCGGCGCGTGACCGCTTTGCGCCGGCAGACCGGCTGGGGTGCGAAAAAGCTGCACGTGCTGCTCGGTGAGGAGCAGATCACCGTGCCGGTGCGAACCATTCATCGGATTTTAGAGCGGCACGAATTGGTGAACGACAGCGCACCCGGTCTGGCCCCCGGCCGCTTCGAACGCAGCGAGCCGAACGAACTGTGGCAGATGGACAGCAAAGGAAAGTACCGGACCGAAGAAGGGGAATGTCATCCGCTATCGATTCTGGACGATCACAGCCGCTATGCGTTGGGTCTGTATCCCTTGCGGGAGTTGGAAGGAAAACAGGCGCACCCGTGTTTGGTCCAGACGTTTCGGCGCTACGGCGTGCCCGAGGCCATGCTGATGGATCGCGGCGCGATGTGGTGGACGGCTTTCAACGGCTGGGGACTCACGCAGCTCTCGGTGCAGCTGATCGAACAGGGGATTCATCTGCTGTACGGGCGCGTGTGTCATCCGCAGACCCAGGGCAAGGTCGAGCGGTTCCATCGCACCCTGGACGTGGAGTTACGACACCATGGTGTGCCGCGGCGATTTGCCGAATGGCCAGCGGTGCTGGACCAAGTGCGGTTCATCTACAACGAACAGCGGCCGCATGAGGCGCTGGCCATGCAGCGTCCGGCGCAGCGCTATCGGCCGAGCCTGCGGAGTTATGCCGAGCAGGTGAAAGAATGGGAATACCCGACCGGCAGCGATGTGCGGCGCTTGAACTCGCAAGGCATGCTGACCGACCAGGGGCGGCGGTGGTTCGTGTGCGGAGCGTTGGCGAACTGTCGCGTGCGCGTCGAAGTCTTCGATGGGAAGCTGCTGGTCAGCTATCGGCACATGTACCTTCGCGAAGTGGACGTGGAACGGGAATGTTCGAGGCCGTTGGTGGTGGCGCGCCAGGGCCGCGCGGAGAACGCTCCGGTCGCCCTCCGGGCTCCCTACGCGTCCTCCGCGCAACCCAATAACAACAGTTCTTCTAACCCTGGGGTGTAAAGGATGTCCTGGCAACGCATGTAAAGCATGTCGTGGCACTTTACAGTCTTCAGCGCGGCATCTTCAGATGGATAGACGGATTTGTGCGGCACGCTGTGAAAATCCAGGCTCAACTGGAGTTCACGCTTTGGAAGCAC
>DATAIH010000035.1:0-41041 GCA_036262755.1 Candidatus Acidiferrum sp. | reverse complement strand
ATAGGCGTGGCGAATGATGTTCGTCAGTGCTTCGTCGACCGCCAGTACGATGGCACGGCAGTCCGTCTCGGGAAAACCCAATGTTTGTGCGAGTTCCCCGAGCGCGTTTCTGACGACGCAAAGCGTCTCAGGGTTGCTGCGTAACTCCACTTTGAGAAGGAAACTCCCGCGACTCACGAGAAAGCACCCCTTCGACTCATGACTTACTACCCGCATCCGGTGAACTGTCAATAGTAACAGCCATTGACCCATCGGCCGTCAATACTCGACGTGTAAGCGACCGGCCTCCTCCGTTTCAGCTCCATTCCGTTAGGCCCCGAATAGTGTGCTCCAATACTGGACCGATTGCAGCACGAACCCGATAAGGATCAATACGAGTCCGAATACGCCCATGCCCTTTTCTGGCACATGGTCCGCACCCCATTCAACGGCGGAAGTGCATGCGGTCGCCGCCGCGGTGACCACCCCAATCACTAGTCCGGCCTTCAAGCCGACACTCAGGGCAGTGGTCCGCTGATGCGCGGCTAAGGCGCTGATAGACCCGGCGAATGCGTAGCCAACCGTGCGATTGACGGCCCCGAGGAATTGATGTTTGGTCAATCGAAAGCGGGCAACGGGCTGATAATCGATGGTCGGCCGCATGCCTACTTGGTAGCCGACGACCTGGCCTACCGTGCTCAGGGCGCCAAACGCGGCTCCGAATACGCCGCCATACAAGTGCGCAGCGCCCAGGGCGAAACCGAGCCCGCGGATGGCGCTCATCGCCGCGTCATAGAAGAATCCGGGCTTCGGTCGATGCCTGGAAGCGCGCGAGAACTCCCAAGCGAGCGTGAGACCGTGTGCGAGGCCGCTCGCGAGCCCAAATACTGGCCCGAGGGCGAGGCCGTATCCGATTCCGAACAGCGCGCCGTAGGTGACCCCTCTCGTGAGCGTCCTTAGGGGGCCGTGCTCTCCACCCAGCAGATCGTAAGCGAGGTACAAAGCGCCGAGCGCGTCGAGGGAACTACCGATGATGCTGACGAGCGCGAGGGTGTGCTTGTCAAACGTCATGGAAGCTCGGCGAACTGGCCGTTGTTCAGGACTAGAAAGGAGTCCTGCGGCGCAATGCCGAGGAGCTGTTTCTTCGGTTTGTCGATCCCGTCATCCGCGAGTTGAAAGGTTCCATGGTGGATGGCGATGCTGGTTTTGGCAGCCAAAATCTCATGCGCTCTGACGGCCTGGCCGGGGTCCATATGCACGGATGACATAAACCAACGCGGTTCGTACGCCCCAATGGGCAACAGCGCAACCTGCGGCGATCCGAACTTTTCTCGAATCCGGGCGAAGTGAGGCCCAAAGGCGGTGTCCCCCGCGAAATATATGAGGCGTTCGTGAGATTGAATCAGGTACCCACACCAAAGGGCCTTGTTGCGATCCAAAACTCCCCGGGCCGAGAAATGCAGAGCTGGGACGCTGTGGACGGTGAGGTTTGCCAGTGACAATGACTCGCCCCAATCCAGTTCGTGAACTGGCCCGATGTTCTTCGAACGAAGCAGCCGGGCCCCGCAAGCCGGAACAATGAACGTGGAATGTTTTCGGGCCGCCAACCGACCGAGGGTAGGCAGATCCGTGTGGTCATAATGGTTGTGGCTGATGAGCACCACGTCGATGCGGGGCAGATCTTCGATTCGCACTCCAGGCTTTCTCCGGCGCCGGGGACCTATCCATGAGAGGGGGCTTGCTCGTTCCGACCAGATGGGGTCGGTCAGAATGTTGGAACCGCCTTGCTGAAGCAGCACTGTCGAATGATTCACGAGAGTGACCCGCAACGCGTTTCCGTTCACGCGAGGCGGCGGCGCGGATTGTTCGACGTCCGCAATGAAGCTCGGCGACCGTTCCGGCCGGCTCGTCAGCTTCCACTGGATGAGATCGAGAAGCCCGCGGGCCTGCCGAGCATCTGGATTGTAGAAGCGCCTCCCGTCAAAATGTTTGGGAAATTCTGAGCCGTTGGTGCGGTCGGACATGAATCACCGTGTCCTTAGGAATGGGTCACAAGCCGCTGTGAGAACTCGACAACCCTCTCGATCGCGCGGATCACTAATTCAGGTTCTTCTTGCATGATCCAGTGGTTGCTTTTTTCCGCCACCACGTGGCTCGCCAGAGGCAGGCGCCCCGCCATCGCGGCGTGCTCCCTACGCCGGTGTTCTGGGGCCGTACGCGCGGATAGGATCACCACAGGCTTATCGCAGGCGCTGTCGCGTTCGCCGATTTGGGCGGCGCTCACAGGCAGGTTTTCTAATTGGCTCGCGATGGTAAGAGCGAATTTTTCCAGAACCCAGAAAACCGAGGCCATGGCCCTTTCTCTTTCGGGCAGTGCCGCAAACCATGGACTGGAAACCGACCCGGATTCGGCGGGGGCGCCTCGACTGATGAGGCGAACCAGGTAGGCGGCGGCTTTTGCCGCGCGCGTGGTTAGCAGAAAAGCAACGACACGCAGAACGCCAAGGCGCGAGAGCAGCGCCGCGCGCCGGCACACCTTGGCGCCAATACGAGTGAGCCTGTAGTCGTGTTTGGAAGGCGGATTCCACTCTGCCGGCGCAACCGGATCCACGAGGACCATGCCCGCTATCTCGCCGGGGAAGCGCGCCGCGAACAAGGGCATGGTCAAACCGCCAAAGGAGTGACCTACCAGGATGTAAGGCGGGGGGATTGCCGCTCGCTTGAGTAATGTATGGAGCTCATCGACGATGCGATCCGCCGTTCGAGGCATCGGACCGAGATCGCTCCAGCCCAGCCCGGCCCGATCGTAACTGACCACGCGGTAGGATGGTGCCAACGCGCGGTGGAGATCGCTCCAGCTCAGTATGGTGGACATGAGCCCCGCTTCGAGCACAATCGTGGGGCTGCCGCTTCCGGACTCAAGAAGGTGAAGTCGGTGACCGCCGAGTTCGACCAGTCTTCCCGGCGGCGGAAAGCGCTTGCGGTCGTGTTGTGTTGCGAGCGCCTGATAAAGCGCGCCCAGCGAGACAGCGGCGCACGCGAAGACAGAAAGCCAAACTATCAAATGAAACAAGGGGCTGGCCCCCGGAGCAGATCCACACCTGTTTAGATGCTTTGACCCTGGAGTTGGCTATGCACATCTTCCGCGACACGATAAGCAAGACCTACACAGTCGCCGACGGACCGGCCCCTCAGAAAGTTACCCGCTAGAAAGAGATTTGGAAGCGTGCGCAAAATGCGGTAAATCTCCGCTACTTGTCGCGAGTGGCCGACGTTGTATTGTGGCAGCGCCGGCGAATCTCTCGAGACCAGGCGAGCCACCGGCTCGCCTGAAATCCCCAGGATGTGAGCGTTTTCCGCCTCGACCACTCGTGCGCACTCTTCATCAGTCATCCCTCCGAGGGCACTATTCGTGTCTCTTGCTGCAAAGCTCGTCAATAAAGCTGTTCCTTCGGGGCTACGCCCCTTGAACAGCGAGGAATTCCAGAATGTGCAAATGGTATGGAGGCCTTCGCGCCGCGGAACCATGAAGCCAAATCCTTCCAGCCGGTTTGCGACCTTGGACCGCTCGTAGGCCGCGGACACCACGCTGATTGGCGCGTATTCAATGGCTTTGAGTTGCGCGGCAAGTTGCGGGGAGCTCCCCTCAAGCAGCCTCGCCGCAGCGTGAGCCGGAACCGCCAGAACAACGTATTCTGCGGTGATGAGCTCGCCGCCGGCCAAGCGGATTTGCCATGCGGGCTGCGCTGTTCCCCCGCTTTCCCGTGAAAGCGCGACCGATTCCGCGGGCATTTTGTACGTGGTTATTGCTTTTAACTCTTCCGCGAGCCTCTCCGGGAGCGCTCCCATTCCTGACCGGAACGAACCAAGAGTCGGCAGCGCGTCGGTGACGCGTAGGCTGTCCTGGTGCCCGTCTGGGCGGGAAGCGAAAGACTCGGAAGAACTGCCTGATCTCAAAGCGTCTTGCTTAAATCTGCGCGCACGGAGGGCTCCGCGCACAAGGCTGCCATGGAATCGCTCCCATTCCACCAACGCGGGAAAAGCACTCTCCATCCCCATTTTGTGAGGGTCACCAAAAAAGATGGTGGAAACCAGGGGATCCACCAGATTGTTCAGGACTTCCGCTCCAAACTTTCGTTCAACGAAGTCAGCGAGGCTCTCCTCCCGGTCCGGAGGGCGCGAATAGCCGAGGGGCTCAGTAACAACTCGCAGCTTGGCTTTGAGCCCGACCAATCGCGTGGTGATCAGGCCCATCGGCGAGAAAGGTGCGGGATGGAGACTGCCGTGTCGGAAGACGTATCGCTTGGCTTTGGGATCACCGGATACAAATTCACGTTCGAGGCGCAAGTCGCGGACCAACTGCCATACCGAGGGCGGAAAGCGGGGGCATTGCGGTCCCGTCTCGAACAAGAAGCCATCTCTCCGGATGGTACGAATCAGGCCGCCAGCGTATTCCGCAGCTTCCAGGAGGCGAAGGTGGCACCCCAACTGCCTCAGCCGATGAGCACAAGCTAGGCCGGAGATTCCCGCGCCGACCACGATGACCTTTTCTGTGTATCTCACGGCAAGCAAAATCTATCCAATGTATAGGAAGTCACGCACTTGCACGAGCCCAGATTGTTCTGTCAGATAGATGTCTGAGATGGCCGCTGAGTCACTGCTAAATTTCGTTGAGAAGTACCCCAAGAATGGAGGGGAGATCGCTGTGCGGCAACGGCGCGGCTATCGCATGGAGAGTTGGAGCTATGCCGAGATTGCCGGCCAGGCGAACCGCGTTGCCCGGGAGCTTGAGGTTCGCGGCTTAGGGAAGGGCGATGCGGCTCTGCTGTGGGGTCACAACTCGGCGGAATGGATCGTCGCATTTCTCGGATGCGTGCTTCGTGGCGTGATCGTTGTGCCAATCGATGATGGATCGGCTTTGGAGTTCGCAGAACGAGTCGCGCGCGAAGCTAGAGCGAAGTTCGTGTTTAAGGCGCAAGCTCACCGGGAGATTGACGGCATTCCTTCGCTCTGGTTCGAGTTCCTTACACAGGCGCTTTCCCGGCACGAGCCTTCTGCTTATCCATCGCCTCGGCTTTCCCGTCAAGACAGCCTGGAAATCCTGTTTACTTCCGGCACGACTGCTGAGCCTCGCGGCGTCGTGATATCGCACGGGAACATCCTTGCCAACATCGAACGCCTCGAAAAGGAAATCCAGAAGTATCTTCGATATGAAAGGCTTGTTCATCCGCTCCGTCTCCTGAACCTGCTTCCCCTGAGCCACGTGTTTGGCCAAATGCTTGGTGTTTTCATTCCTCCGATGCTGAGGGCTACGGTGGTCTTCACCGACTCGCTGAAGCCATCCCATCTGGTCGACACCATCCGGCAAGAGCGCGTGTCCGTCTTGGTGGCGGTTCCGCGATTTATCGAATCTCTTCAACGGGAAGTCGAACGTCACGAGGAACGCGACGGGCGCTTAGATGCCTTTCGCAGGAGTTTTACAGGATCCGAAAAGCAGCACTTTCTTCGCCGTTGGTGGCGATTCCGGCGAATCCATAGACATTTTGGCTGGAAATTCTGGGCCTTGGTTTCTGGCGGAGCCGCTCTACCGGAGCAAACCGAGACTTTTTGGAACCGGCTCGGATACGCGGTAATCCAAGGATACGGAATGACGGAGACGACTTCGCTCATTAGCTTGAATCACCCTTTTCGTTCGGCGCGGGGATCCATCGGCAAGGTATTTCCAGGCATGGAAGTTCGTGTCGACGACAGCGGGGAAATCCTCGTGCGTGGAGAGGGCGTCGCCAAAGCGTACCAACACGACGGGCAGATTCAATCGGTCGCTGAACCGGACGGATGGTTCCGGACCGGAGACGTTGCGGAGAAAGACGACAGCGGGCGCCTGTATTTTAGAGGCCGGAGAAAAAACGTCATTGTCACTCCGGCGGGCATGAACGTTTACCCAGAAGACTTGGAAAAGGCGTTGCGGGCTCAACCGGACGTCCGGGACTGCATCGTGCTCGGGCTCGAACGCCACGGCAATGCCGAGGCGTGCGCTGTGCTTCTGATGAGCGGACCCGGCGCAAACGCGTCTTCCGCAGTCGAGCGGGCCAATCAGTGCCTCGCCGAGTATCAGAAAATCCGTCGCTGGCTTGTTTGGCCGGAAGCGGATTTTCCCAGGACCGCCACGCAAAAACCCATTCTTCCTCGCATCCGCGAGGCGATCCAAGAGGCGAGTGGCAGGACGGCCGGGAACGCTCCCGATGGTGACTCTTTGGCTGGCCTGATTGCGCAAATTACGGGTCGTTCTGTCACGGGGACGTCCAAAGACACGAACCTGGAGGCTGATTTGCAACTCTCCTCTCTCGATCGCGTCGAGCTCGTGAGCGCTCTCGAACAGCGATACCAGGTGGATTTGAACGAAGTTCAGTTTGCGGATGCTGCCACGATTGGCCAGCTCGAGCGACTGATCGCTCGGGGAAGAGCCTCGGCAACCGAGCATGTCTATCCTCGCTGGCCACAGTACTGGCCCATTACCGCCATTCGGCTAGCCGTGTACTATTTGCTTGCATGGCCTGCTACCTACCTCCTCGCGGCGCCCCGCATTCGCGGCCGCGGGAACTTGCGGGGCTTGCGGGGCCCGGCCTTGATCATCTCCAATCACGTCACCTACCTCGACATCGCCTGGGTTCTGCCGGCTCTGCCTGCACGCATTCGAAATAAGCTGGCGACCGCCATGCGCGGTGAGCGGCTTGCGGAAATGCGCCGACCGGCAACAGCGAACGGTCTGTTCCAACGCTTCATGGAGCGGTTGAGGTATTTTCTTGCGCTTAGCCTCTTCAACGTTTTTCCGCTTCCCAGGCAATCGGGCTTTCTCGAGAGTTTTCGCTTTGCAGGAAACCTGGTGGACCGCGGCTGGAACCTTCTCGTGTTCCCGGAAGGTCGCACGACCGAGGACGGCAAAATGGCCCCTTTTCGCTCCGGAATTGGATTGCTTGCCAAGCAATTGCACATTCCGGTTGTGCCCATCTACCTGGACGGGCTGTTTGCCCTGAAGCAGGCCGAGCGGATTCTCGCTCGACCAGGGCAGGTGCGCGTGACAATAGGATCGCCCGTGCGTTTCTCACCCGACGAGAATCCGGACAAAATCACGCGAGAACTCGAACGTAGGGTTCGAGAGCTTCAGTCAGTCTGAGAGTGAGCCGTGCGCTTGAAGATCGGCAGCCTGCGAATCATGAGGAACAGGACCACGAGAGCAAAAGCGATAGCGAGCGAGGCCCATTTTTGATTCAACAGGAAGTGCTTCGCCGCCGTGCCGTAGCGTGCCCCTAAGAATCCTTCAAAGAAAAACAAGCATCCGCGCCCAAGGAGCGTGCCAACGATAAACGTGGCGACGGGCACCTGAAAAACACCCTGCGCTATAACGAATGGCTTAAACGGCACCGGAAAGGGTGCGACCGCGGGAAGAAACACACACGCCATTGGATGCTTCTCGACCAGTTTTCGCATCCTGCCCGCCGGATGGCCTTGGGTCTTGCGGTAATAGACCTGTCCGCCTTTTCGCGCCAGATAATAGATCCACACACATCCGGCCACGGAGCCAAGGGCAGCCATCGCCGCGTAAAACGGCGTGCGGATCGGATGGAGACTGGAAAGGTCAAAGAGCATCAGGTCGGTGAGTAAAGGAAGCGGAACAAACGAAGAGTCAACGAAGGCCGCAATGAGCAAGCCACCTCCGCCCAAAGCGGGCAAGCTTGCCGTCAACAACGATTTAAGTTGCGCCCAACCCACAACGCCACCTGCTCGGCCAATCACCGCGTCGCTGATGCCTGGCCGGCAAGACCGCCGGTGCGTTTTTTCGCACGTTTGCGAAGATCAGGCCAGAACCCCTTAATCATATACGTAACCGAATCTTCAAAGGGGTCGAAGAGGCCCCGCGCGGTAACCCTGAATTTCTGCTCCGGACTCCGCAGCGGGGTTTCCTCCGCTCTCTCGACCGTCCGAAAGTTCGGCATGGTCCGGATGCGATCGTTGGACGTACCTTGCGGTTGTTCCGGCCGCGAGGGCCTCTCCTTCGAGATCACCGGCCCACTCACGTCCTGGGACTGAGCCGCCGATGCAATCGAAGCTTGCAAATCGAAATACTCGGTTTGCCCGCGCAAGGGAAGCGGCAGGAAGATCTCGTTCCTGCGCGGCGGCGCCGGAGCCTATTAACCACAGCTCCATCAGTACCACACAGCGAATCTGAGAGCCCACGGCGAATCTCCCGAGGCCACCGCGCCGGACCGCGTAACGTCCGGCTTTTCATGCACATATGGTTAGATGCCCTGCGGGTTTAAGTGGCCGCAAAGAATCCATTCTCAGATGGAAATTTTGTTGTATCTCCTGAATCGCTTCGCAAATCTAATGAACGGTTACCAGGGGGACAGGCATTCATTCGAGTGAGCTTGTTTACCTCCATGGAACGAGCATCAACTGGTTTGGTCAACAAGGGCAAGCCCTGAACCGCTCAGGCACTGTCAGCTCGAGATGACAGGCTAGTGGCGCTGGAGATCTGAGC
The DNA here is from genome assembly GCA_036262755.1 of Candidatus Acidiferrum sp. Lineage (GTDB taxonomy): Bacteria > Acidobacteriota > Terriglobia > Acidiferrales > UBA7541 > Acidiferrum. Next base: position 32,523 of record DATAIH010000035.1, on the reverse strand, counting down.
TATGCCCACGATAGGACACCCTCCCCCGACAGCTCCCACGCATCTAATGGACTGTTACCAGGGGACAGCCATTTATTCGGCCGAGCTCGTTTTATCGCCATGGAACCAGCTGAACGAGTCCGGTACGCAATGGTAGCTCCTGAGGCGTTCTGGCCATGCCAGGTCGCCGTGACATCTTATTCATGCTCGAGGTCTGATCTATGCCGACGATGGAACAACCTCTCCCGACAGTTCCCGCACAGCCTTTTCGTCTAGACGTACCGTTACACAATCTCCTGTTGCGGCCCTCGCAGCGGCCCGTGTTGGACACCGCAGCGGAGATTGCGGCGCTTCCTCCGGCCGTTTTCCCGCAACATCCAGAGCTTTTGCACGAACTGGACAGGGAGGACCTGGCTGCCCACAACCAGGTGCTAGGCGATGGAAAGAGGCACTGGCCGGTCTCTCGCATCCTCACAACCATGCGAGGGTGGATGGTGCCGTATTTCAAATCACGCGTCCTGCCGGGCGACTTTCAGCCAATCATCGCCTACCTGTTCACCGAGTGGAAATGCAATCTGGATTGTCATTACTGCTGGTCTTACGACAATCGCGTCAAGGGAATGACGGAAGACACGGCGCGGCGTGCCATCGACTGGTTGGAATCCACGCCTTGCCGCGTGTTGGCCCCCACCGGCGGAGAGCCACTGTTACGGCCCGATTTCGTGCACAAAGTGATTTACTACGCCGCGAAGAAAGACTTCTGGGTCTACTTGGCAACCAACGCCCGCTTGCTTCGCCCCGAGGTGATCGATCGCCTTGCCGACGCCGGAATCGCCACGATCAATTTCGCGGTCGACACGATCAAGGAAAAGCCTGGTCTGCCCAAGGCGTTCGAGCACGTGCGATCGTACTTTGATTACCTCGTGCGGCGGCAGTACCGCTACGGGTACACGGTGTTCTTCAACACGAATATATGCCGCACAAACATCGAGGACGTGAAGGAGCTCGCCAGGGTCGCGCATGAGAACGGCATCTCGATCACTTTCCATATCAACGAGGCGCCGATGATGGAACAGGATCACTTCAAGCACTTGCACGAGAACGACACCTACATTCGCCCGGAAGACTTTCCGGCCGTCGATGATCTGTTGGATTGGTTGATCGACAAGCAGCGCCAGGGCTGGAAGATGGTCGACTCCATTCCCCGCTTGCAGAACATGAAAGGATTCATGCGCGGAGTGGGTGAACACTGGGGCTGCCGCGCCGGACAGAACTGGCTCATCATTCGAACCGATGGAACACTGGCGCCTTGCTTCCCGATGTACAACGCAACCTACGATTGGGGCACGATCGAGAACCACAAGTTCGACGTCAAGCAACTCGCCGCGATGAAACAGGGCTGCGAGCCGCATTGTTTCTCAACCCTTGGGTATAACGTCGCCTATTGCTACAGCACTGCACGGGTCATGCGTTGGCTGCTAAAGCAAGCTCGCCACGGCTTTCAGGGCGCAACCGGCAGCTTCGAATAAGCCGGAAATAAGCACACAAAGCATATGAACGAGCGGCACGCCCGATCTTAAGACGTCGTTTGTGCAACTGCGTGCTAGGATCGAAGATCTTGGGGTTATGATAACCTCTGGAAACGAAAGGGTTTGCTGCTAGCCAGTGTCGCACCCGAGCAGTATGGCTTTGCATCAAAGATTATGATGCGCATCCTACTTCTGAACCTCAATACTGACGCCCTCGAGGCCGTCGAACGCGCCTTAGCCGGTCAAGGCTATGAGATCACCAAAGAGAGTGGCCTGACTGTCGACGAGGTCCTGGCATTGTCTCCGGAAGTTTTGGTAACGGAAGCGACGCCTTCTGACCTTAGCTGCTGCGGACTGATCACGCAGATCAAGGCACGGCCGGAGACGGATTCGTCTCTCAAGGTCGTCATGATTGTCCAAGGAGGTGCTCTGGAGCGAGCCCGCGCCCTGGACCTCGGCACGGACGACGTCATCTCGTTTCCGTTCGATGCAGTGGAATTCGCCGCAAGGATTAGAACTCAGTTTAGGGAGCGGCGACCCGAAGAAGACCTTAAGACCATGCTCAAGTATGCCGTCCAGCGAGAGCACTACGCGGATATTGCCGTGGAATCGCTCAGCGGGCAAACGCTAGGCAAGCGCCGGTACTGGTTGATTCCGGTTGTTCTGGGCTTGAGCACGCTAACTGTTCTCGCCGCCGTATTCATACTCATTTCAACACACAGCAGCCACAAAGCCACGTTACAGCTGCGCGCGGAAATCGCGCGTTTGAATAGCGGCGTGCAGCCTCAGGGGGACTTGCTCCGTCGCGCTGAGCAAGCGCGCGGTTCGATCAAAGCGGACTCGCGGTCTGATTCCACCACACACGATTCTCTGAAGGCGCAATCCGAAGATCTCCGGAAGAAGGTGGCCACCGCGGATGGCGCGGATGCCGCTGCCCTGAAGACGCAGCTTGTTGACGCCCAGAACCGCCTCGCTCAGTTGGAAAAGGAAGACAAAGTCGCGGAGACCGTTGTTCAAAAATATGGACCCAGCGTCTGCTTGCTGCACGTCGTGGTGGAATTCCTAGACAAGCAATCGGGAAAGCCGCTCCAGGTTGCGGTCGACGCTAACGGTAAGCCACAAGTTGACGATAGAGGGATGGCCCAGCTCGATATCGGCGGCGCGGGGCCCCGTCTTCAGGTGGACGCCTTTGGCACAGGTTTTCTGGCGGGCGCGGACAAAACGATCCTCACTAACCATCACGTTGCAGAACCCTGGTGGCATGATGATGACTTGAAACGGCTACTCGACCAAGGCGTTGATCCCTACGTGGCGTCCTACGAAGCGTACTTTCCCGGGAAGCCCGTGGCTATCCGGGCAAAACTTGGTCGAATTTCATCCGAGGCGGATGTTGCAACGCTGACACTGGAAACTCCGCCGCCAGCGCATACCGAACGGCTGGAGTTGGATGATCGAAGGGAAGCCAGCGTAACCGGTGAGCCCGTGGTCCTCATGGGTTATCCCACAGGCGTGGAAGGCATTCTCGCGAGGGCCAATTCGGATGTCGTGCAGAAAATTGCAAGTGGGGCGCAAGACGTCGGGCAGGTCATGTCGCGGATAGCCTCAGAGCAGCTGATCCGGCCGACCACAACGCAAGGACACATCGGCGACGTGCTGAAAGACAAGATCGTGTATGACGCGGCGACTACGTCTGGCGGTTCCGGCGGGCCCCTGTTTAACAGAAACGGCAAAGTGATTGGCATAAATTTCGCGATACTTAAGGGCTTTGGTGGCTCGAACCTCGCCGTTCCGGCAAAATTTGCAAACCAACTGCTTAAGTAGTCACGTTGTCCCCGTCCCTCTTCTTTCAAACGAAATCTCGTCCGCAGCAGGTTTCACGCAATGCATCGAGATTTTCGAAGGTCAAAGGATTTTGAATCTTGCTGGGGTGGAAACCTTCTCCCGTTACTCAACCGCGCCATCTGACCTGTCGTTGTCTTGAAGAATCTCGAAACCAAAGTTCGCCCGAAGGAATCGAAGGGAAGGGCGGAAAAATCATGAGCACTCAGGACTCTCCTGTACAAGCCGACTTTAGAACCAGAGCGAAATCGAATGACGTGCCGGTGGCACGTTTGATCGGGTTTGAAGCTAAAGAAATCGCTTCCGGGCAGGCTACCGTTACGCTGACCGCAGGGCCTCAGCATGCCAACCCGATGGGTACGCTCCACGGAGGAATTCTTTGCGATATTGCGGACGCGGCGATGGGCATGGCGTTCGCCAGCACACTTGCGCCCAAAGAATCCTTCACAACGCTGGAACTGAAGATCAATTTCTTCCGGCCGGTTTGGGAGGCTCGTCTCAAGGCGGAGGGTAAGGTGGTGCGGCGCGGGCGGAATTTGGGCTACGTCGAGTGCGAGGTCACAGACGAGCGCGGCCAGCTCATTGCAAAAGCAGCGTCGACCTGTCTCGCTTTGCGCGGAGAGGATGCCAAGGGCCGCTAAACCCAGCAGGCGGAATCCACCGCTCCAACTCGATCCTATGGCAACGATTCTAAAACATTCTGTTCCCTTAGATTTCTCGACATCTTGTGTTGCGATGGCCCCCTACGTGAAGACGGCGGCGGCCGGCTTATCGGACTCTTACGCTCGGTTCCACGGACATTCCTGGTCTCAGCAAGTGCTCGGGGTCCTGCCCCTTTTCGAACACAATCTTCACGGGTATTCGCTGGACGACCTTGACATAGTTTCCCGTGGCATTCTCTGGCGGCAGCAAGCTGTAGCGCGCGCCGGAGGCGCCGGCTATGTTTAAAACATGTCCGTCATATTTTCTACCGTACGTGTCGACCGAGATCCTCGCGCGCTGACCCGGGCGCATGTGCTTTAGCTGCGTTTCCTTGAAGTTGGCGGTCACCCAAATGTTCTGGCTGTCCAGGGGAACGATGGTCATCATTTGCTGGCCAGGCGCCACGTTCTGTCCCGGCTGGACGGATCTTTGCCCCACAATCCCGCTGACTGGCGCTACCACGGTCGTGTACTGCAGGTTGAGCTGGGCCTGCTGGAGGATCGCAGCGGCCCGCTCGGTTTCCGCATCCGCCGACTGAGCGCGTGACCGCTGCACCGATATTTGCTGCGGTTGCGTCTCGGCGTACTGCAGTCCGGCTTCGGCCTGCGCAATTCGAGTGCGGGCCTGAGTGACCGCTTGTTCTGCGGCGGCCGCGGCCGCTCGGGCAGCATCGACCGCGGCGGCGGTGGCCTTCTGGCTATCGACGGCTTGGGTGTACTGACGCTGTGGAATTTCGTCCTTTTCCGCAAGCGGTTTGTACCTGGTCACATCGTCCTGGGCCTTCAGATCGTTGGCTTCGGCCTGCTGAAGGGAAGCCTGCGCAGCCTGGAAACTCCGCTGGGCCGCAACCAGCCCAGCCTTGGCGTTGTCAACATCCGCCTGAGCAGAGGAGAGTTGCGTGGCGGTGTTTACGGAGGTGATCGGAACGGTCGTACGAAGCGCGGCGGCACTGGCCTGGTCGTTAGCCAGTGTAGCTTTGGCATTGGCCACCGCTACTTCATAGTCCTTGGGATCAAGCTGCACCAGCACTGTGCCGGCTTCGACATACTGATTCTCGTCGACCAGGACGCGAGTCACATAACCGGAAACACGGGAACTGACCGGATAAATGTAACCGTCAATCTGCGCATCATCGGTGGACTCCCAGGAGATCAGATAGCGGTAGAGCAGTAGCGAGCTGGCTACAACAACGAGCGCGACGAGCGCAAGCAACACGCGCATCCCCGTTTTCGAGCGCCGTAGCCCCGCGAGCCTTGTCCTTTCTCCGCCTCCGACCGACGTCTCCGGTTGCTCCGAGTTCGGCGGCTCTGCGGTTTTGGGCGGTGCGGTTCCCGGGGTTGCCATAACTGCCCTCCTTCGAATGCCCTCTAGCGCGCAGGCGTAGACCACTTGCGCTCTTTGGTATAACGCGCAAGCGCGTCGAGAATGATCCCAACGGCTGCTTCATTTCCCATTCCGGAGTTGACCATCAGGTGAAAACGGTGTCTTCCGGGCCAGTCGACGTCGAAATATTTATTGATGAAGTCGGCGCGTTCGCGGTCCACAACCTCGACAAGTTCCATGGCTTCCTTCTCACTCTTCCCGGTGCCCTTGAGACGTCGCACCCTTTCTTGAAAGGGCGCATAAATGAAAACATGAAAGGCGTCGGACCGCTTGCTGAGATAATAGGCCGAGCCGCGTCCGACGATCACGCAGTTGCCCTCCTCAGCAATTTCAGGCAGGAGCTTTTGCACGACTTCGCGTACGCATTCTGTATCGACGATCTTCAAACGCGGGGCGTTCAAGCTGCCTTCAAAACTTCCTCGCATGAAGGATTTAAGAAGCCGGTAGTAGGCTGGATCTTTTCGTTCTTCATGCTTTTCGACGGCCGCGCAGTCGCAATCCAAGCGGCGCGCGATCTCCTCGGTGAGTAATTGATCCCAGAGCTTCCAACCAAGCTTGGCGGCCAGCTGCGCGGCAATGTCGCCGCCTCCGCTTCCGTACTCGCGTTCCACCGTGATCAGTCGGATTGCCATAAATCGCTCGCCTATTTTCTCCGCTAGGAATCTCCGCCCTGCACCCCAGCCGGGGAGCGTGTCGACTTTACCTTCTTTGAGAACACTTGTCTGCGCGTTCAGACCACGCCGCTCCTTATCCAATAGCGACTTCCCCTCCGGCTCCAGGGTGATTCTTTTTCAGCGCGAAGGACAGAACAAACATAATTGCCGCGCCAATACATAGAACCCAGAATGTATCGATGTAAGCGAGAGTAGTGGCTTGGCCAATCACCTCCTGGTACACGCGGGCATAAGCCTGGCTCGTCGCCTGGGTAGCGTCTAGGCCCGATGCATTCAAGTGCGCGGCTAGACCCTCGACCGACTGGATAAATGTTGGATGTCCCGGGCTGGTGTAGGCCACCAGGTTCACCTGATGGAATTGCGCGCGTCGTGCAATCAGCGTGGTGACCATGGACGTGCCAATGCTGCTACCGATGTTTCGCATGAAATTCACTAGGCCGGCAACGCTGTTGCTCTTATCGGCAGGCATCCCAACGAAGGACACGATGTTAATGGGGACAAAAAGGAAAGCGAGACCAATGACCTGCAGCACCCGCATAAAGCTGGCTGCCCCAAAGCTGATGTCCAGGTCGAGATGCTGCGTCGAGTAAAACATTCCCAGAGACAACACCAACCAACCAAACGCAATGATGTAACGCGCCTGGAATTTCCCCACGATCGCGCCGGCGACAGGCATAAGGACGAAAAGGACAAGAGAGCCGCCGGAGAGCACTAGACCTGCCGACTCCGCCGTATAGCCCATGAGGGTTTGCAGGAACTGAGGCATCATAACCAGGCTGGAGAACAGCATGATGCCGAGCACAAACATCATCGCGTTCGCCCCAAGAAAATTGCTGTTCTTGAAAAGCCGGACATCAACGATAGGCTGTTTGTGAAACCATTCCCATATGACGAGCGAGACCAGGCCGACCGCGGCGAGGACCGCCAGGGTGAGAATGAAATGCGAGCCGAACCAGTCGTCTTCTTGCCCCTTGTCGAGCATCACCTGGAGCGCACCTACCCCCAGGGTCAGCAAGGCTACGCCGATGTAATCGATTCTCACCGCTCGCCCCGCGAGACGCTTCAGCCACGGTGGGTCTTCCACTAGGCGCAGCACCAGGAACAGCGTCAGAAGTCCTACCGGCAAGTTGATGAAGAAAATCCAACGCCAGCTGTAATTGTCGGTGATCCATCCGCCCAACGTGGGGCCCACGGTGGGGGCGATGATCGTGGTGATGCCGTAGAGCGCAAATGCCAGACCGCGCTTTTCGGGTGCAAAGGTGTCGGCCAGGATGGATTGCGCTATCGGCTGGAGTCCGCCCCCGCCTGCACCTTGCAGCACGCGGAACAAGATGATCGCTCCCAGACTCGGCGCGATGCCACACAGCAATGAACTGGCGGTAAAAATCGCCAGGCACAGTAGGAAGAAGCGTTTGCGTCCAAGGACGCTGGCAAACCAAGCGCTCATGGGCAACACGATGGCGTTCGAAACCAGATAGGAGGTCAGAATCCAGGTGCTCTCGTCATTGCTGGCCCCAAGGTTGCCGGCCATGTAGGGGAGCGCCACATTAGCAATGCTGGTATCGAGCACTTCCATGAATGCCGCCATGGCGACAACCACAGCGATCACCCATGGATTTGCTTTCGGTCTCCATGGCTGTGTCGACAAGGAGGAATGCGTGCTGCGGTCAGCGGAATCATCAGCAGGTGACGGACTGGGAGCGTTGGAGTCGCTTGCCATATCGCTGCGAGAAGTCGCGTTCTTGTCTCTGCAAATCGAGAGCGGCCGAGCGCCAATAGTAGCAGTGCGGCCACAGCGTTGCCACTTCGGAGTCCGTCGTCACGAGCGGCGAACGCTAAGCACGGGCATCGCTGATCGAGATGCCGGCGGTCGCTTGCAGACCGGCCCTGAATAAACGCGTCTCACTTCCAGATCGAGCGAAGTTGCCAGATTTTCCCGGTTACCGAGACTGGCTTTCCGGTTGAAGTGAAAAATGCAATTGTGTTTTTCTGCGAGGGCGGAAAAACGAGGTTGCTCATAGCGATTGTGCCATTCTGGGCGTAAGCCTCTATCGAGCAACGATCGACAATGAGTTTGAGGTCGGACGCGCGGCTCGCAACCAGCGGAGCCGTGGTGCTTGCCGGGAAGTCCGGCGATACGGTGTCGCCTGATTTCGTGCGATCCATATAAAACTCGCCGTTTGGTTGATCAAATCCGATCTCTGTCCAGTGCTGAGCGTCGGTGAGAAGCCGAACGCCGAAAACTTGTTTCGGACTGCCGCTAAACCGCAGATCCAACTCAAAAGGTGTCTCGAGAACGTGGCCCTCTCGACGGCCACCCGGAGACCCCGAAACGTCAATTCCCCCGGCACGGATTAAAGCGATGACGGGTTCTTGCTTGAGGGCCAAGCCGGACTGATCACGAACGAAAGAGAGCCTCCGTGGAATGCTCATTTGTCCGCGCCATGGAGAAGTCGGAAGTTTTGCCGCGTATTGCCAGTTGTTCATCCAGCCTATCAGGACTGGCTTTTCATCCTGCGGCAAGGAGTTAAAACTGATCGCGCAGTAGTCATCCTTTCCGTAATTCGTCCATCCGTGCGAACCGTGTTCGGCAGAGGCAACAAACCGTGCTCCGTCGAACTCACCCAGGAAATATTGTTCCCCCGATCCTCCCAGCGGAGCGCCAGGGTTGAGGCCTATTTTCAGCGCCCACATATTTTCCTTCCCACGGTCGGCAGGGATGAGCAGGAGATCCGGACATTCCCAGGCTCCCTGGACATCGCCAGCGGGGCCGAAGTCGCTCAGTTGTGTCCACTGCTTCAGGTTGGATGAAGAGTAGAAGCGAACCTTGTGGTGCGTGGGTAAGGAAACGGCCATCAACCAGTGGCTTGCCTTTTCGTCCCAGGACACGCTTGGGTCACGAAAATCAGCCAAGTTTAGATCGATCACTGGATTTTCGGCATAGCGAGTCCAGGTGCGACCCCGATCGACACTGTAGGCGAGGTTCTGCGTCTGTCGTGCTCCCCCGGAGGTATCGCGATGGCCGGTATAAATGGCTACCAAGCAGTCTTGCTTAGGCGCGCAGAAACCGCTCGAGTTGTTACGGTCCACAACGACGCTCCCGGTGAAGGCCATTTCGCCGTCTTTTTCGGGGATCGCGACTTGCAGCTCAGCCCAATGCAGCAGGTCCGTGCTGACCGCATGGCCCCAACTCATGTGCCCCCATTCATCGCCGAAAGGGTTGAACTGGTAGAAGAGGTGATATTCCCCCTGAAAATAGACGAGGCCGTTCGGGTCGTTTGTCCAGTGTTCGCGCGGAGAGAAGTGCACTTGAGGACGATAAGCCTCGTCGTAGGCGATCGTCTCGGCGCTCGCGAGCAGTGTTCCGAGCGCGAGGATGCATGCAAGTAGCGTTTCGCTCAGATCGAGAGCAGTCTCTCTCACGGTCGTGTTTCCTCCTGTTAGGCGTGCTAGCCGATGGCAGGGGTCCCGGCAGGAGGGGTGTACCCTCGCCGCGGTACCCATGATAGGCCCGGGTTGCTTAGGGAACCGTGCCGGATTTGGTGAGATCTTCACCCGGCAGCGGGATCGAGCTCCCCCGCACTTTCCTATGCACCGTGGGCTCCTTTCCGGGACGGGCCGCGCTGGCATTGAAAACAAACCAGTTGCGGCCATCCTGGAGCCGGCGCACACAGGGGACGAAGAGTAGAGAGGGATGTAGGCTAGGGGAGGAGGGAACTAATTACCCTTCGAAACGTTTGTTTACGGTGAGGTGCAAGGTGGGTGCTGTTCGAAGAGAGAAAGGTTGAGGAGAGCTTGCGAGGAGGCGACATGACGAACCGATTGCGCGTGTTGCAATGCGTCACAGGAGTGGCCTTGGTGATGGCAGGCGTGGGCATTGCGGCGGCAGGGCGGGCGCAGACTGGCAAGAAGGCCGGTGCGAAGGGCACGAGCGAGAACCCCGAGGCGCGGATCGAGCGGGTTGAGAAGGGGATTGCGGCGATTAACCTGGGAAAAAACAAAGGGCCGGCGACATTGGACCTGGCGGGAATGATGAAGTTGTGCAATGACCCAGGGTTGTCCGTCGCGGTGATTGAGGGGTACAAGATCGCGTGGGCGAGGGCGTACGGAACTACGGCGTTTGGCGGAGCGACTCCGGTCACAACGAAAACGCTGTTTCAGGCGGGCTCCATCAGCAAGCCCGTGGCGGCGACGGGGATGCTGGCACTGGTCGAGCACGGGAAGTTGTCGCTTGACGAAGACGTTAACGCAAAGCTAAAAACTTGGAAGGTACCGGAAAACGAGTTCACCAAAGAGCAGAAGGTGACGCTGCGGCGGCTGGCGAGCCATACCGCCGGGCTGACGGTCCATGGTTTTCCCGGCTACGATGTTGACGACAAGTTGCCAACGCTCGAGCAGATTTTCAACGGCGAGAAGCCGGCGAACACGGCGGCCATTCGCGTGGACTTTGTGCCAGGAACGAAGGAGCGGTATTCGGGCGGCGGAGTGACGATCGAGCAGCAGGTGATGATCGACGTGACCGCCAGGCCCTTTCCCGCACTGATGAAAGAGACGGTGCTGGCCAAGATCGGGATGAGCGACAGCAGCTATGAACAACCGTTACCCGCGGCCTGGGCGACCCGGACGGCAGCGGGAACTTACCGCGACGGCAAAGCTGTGCACGGGAAGTGGCATGTGTACCCGGAGATGGCCGCGGCCGGGTTGTGGACGACTCCGACAGACCTGGCGAAATTCGCGATTGAGATTGCGCTGTCTAAACGGGGGGAATCGAACAAGGTTCTTTCGCAACAGACGACCGAGGAGATGCTGACACCCGTGCTGGAGGGGGCTGGGCTAGGCTTTTTCGTTTCGAAGGATCGGCCCGGGGAATTTGGGCACAACGGCGCCGATGAAGGATTTCAGGCGCTGCTGGTGATGAACGCGGACACCGGGCAGGGCGCGGCGATCATGGCCAATTCGGACAACGGGATCCTGGTGGCGAGCGAACTGCTTCGCGCCATTGCGAAAGAGTACGGCTGGAAATACGTCGAAAAGCGGGGCCCGTATGAGGAGTTTTTGTTGGCCGCAAAACTGGGCGGGGCCGACGCGGTGCTCGAGAAGTACGACGAGCTTAAGGCCCTGGGCGATACGAAGCAACGTCCGCCGGAGTTTGTGCTGAACGCGGTGGGATACGACTTTTTGCGCGACGGCAAGACCGAGGAGGCCATCCGGCTGTTTCAGAAGAATGTGCATGAGTATCCGGAGTCCGCGAATGTATGGGACAGTTTGGGTGAGGCGTACGCGGCGGCGCGAAAGAAGGATCTGGCGATTGAGAATTATGAGAAGTCGCTGCAGTTGGATCCGAAGAATGAGAATGCGAAGGAGCGGCTGAAGAAGTTGAGGGGAGAGCAGTAGTTCAGAAGTAGAAAGACGGTAGGGGAGTCCAGCGAAGGAAAGAATCATTCTGCGAAGAATACGCAGCGGATAGGGTTTGCTCCGCACCGCCGCCCACGAGAGACAGGTTAGAAATCCTTCGAGGAACCGCTCATGCGGGACCCCAACTAGGCATCGCAGTAGCCGCACCAGCCTTACAACAGAAAAACTCCACATGCATCCCGGGGAATTGACTCTCATTCGCGTCATGGCCAGGGACAGCGGCAACACTCCTTCACGAGCACGGCAAGCACGTGCTCATCCTGGGGCGCGCGACGGGAACTAATGGTTAGCCAGAGCGACGCGACCAAGCTCGCCGGCCGCTCGGGCTGAGGCGGGGGATCGGACTAAAATGCGACGCTGAAGGTCCGTAAATTACAGATTCCATTAAACAGGAGAAACGCGAAAGACAGCGGATCCGCTGAAGTCGGGTACGCGCCAGGTACGCGAAAGGCGCCATCGCGAAAAGCCTCCCACCAATGTGACGGCCGAACATAAGAGATCCAACTCGCCGCGCTTGGGCTCAGAGAGGCCTGTGACCGGTAATCTCATTGCGCAAGGAGCCCTTTCAGAGCACGCCAAGTTGTGCCATGATTCGGGGTAAGGTGCTAGGTTCGGCGGAATTAGACTGCGAGCAGACCGGACGACGAACGTGCGACAGAAGTTTTTGCGGTCTCGGCGGATGATGCGTAGCCATCTAGGCGTGGCGGCCAGCCGTACCGAAAGTGATTCTCGCTTCACGATACGTCGCCATGTCAAGGGATTTGTTTGAGTAAGAGGTCATGAATGCAGACTTTCCTCGATGCCAAAACCAAGGCGTTTGATAGTGTGGGGGACCGAAAGTCATCCGTATTTCGCATATCGCTTCTGTCTGGCATGGCCTTGCTGTGGGTGATAGTGGCGGCCCAGCAGTACAAATGGGCCACACAGCTCAGCGCTGCTACGGAGGTGCGGCTCGGTAGTAACCTGCAGTCACTGATGACCAGATGGCATCGTGATCTCTTCGAGGAATTGTCTGGCGTTTGTATTGCCATGCAGGTCGGGCCGGATTCTGGCGCTCACGATGCTTGGAACGACTACCTTCAGCGCTACTCCGAATGGAATCGAGATGGTGCGAACACGGAATTCGCTGAAGGTGCATATGCATATCCGGATCTAGTTCGAACGATGTATGATTGGCAGACCAGCGTGTCTGGAAAGCCTGAATTGTTGCGCCTTGATCCGAACGCCAAGGTTCTGGAAAGTAGAAGCGTGCCGCCGGAGTTGGAGAATCTGTTGGCTAGGTTGCGCGCAAATTCATCAAGTCTTCGAATGGCGACGCGTGCCTGGGAATTTCGCGACTCACCGGAAAGCGAACCTCCTGCAAGTAACAATCGGGCGCGCGCTTCCGCCTTGCGAAGCAGTGCGTTAGCCGGTTGGCAACTCGACGACAGCATCCCGGCGCTCGTCCATCCCGTCCTTCATCATGCCGACCCATTCAATTCGCAAACACCAGTGGATCGGACGGCGGTTGATTGGCTTGTGGTCGTTCTAGACTTCGGCGTAATTCAAAAGCGCATCCTTCCCGAGTTGGCGAACCGCTACTTTGGAGGTCCAGACGGACTGGAGGATAAGCTGGCGGTGGTCGCTATCGGCAACGAGCCCAGAGTTATCTATTCATCTGACTCTACGCTCAACATCAACGATGTAAATAGCTTCGACTCCGTGATGAACATCTTCGGTTCTTTGTCAGACAATGTGCAGGGCGAGTTCTGGCAAGCAGTAAAACGCACTCGAAACTTACAGGACCAAGATTGGCGCATCTTTTCGGCGTCTGTCTGGTTTCCCGTCATGCAGTATGCTTCTCGGGACAAACCGTGGGTTTTGCTTCTGCAGCATCGCACGGGACCGGTGGCCAAGATCGCCAGGAGCGTCTTGTATCGGGATCTTGTCATTGGTGGCGTGGTGCTGTCACTCCTTGCCGTGAACATCGGGCTTGTAGTTTTTTCCAGCCACCGCGCACAAAAGCTCGCGCAAGTGCAAATGGAGTTCGTGGCATCGGTGTCTCACGAACTGCGCACGCCGTTGGCTGCGATTTTTACAGCCAGCGAAAACATCAAGGACGGATTTGTGGAAGGAAGGAAGAATCTGAGGTTCTACGGTTCTATTCTGACCAGCCAGACGCGTCGATTGATCGATCTCGTAGACCGAATCTTGCTCTTTGCTTCCACGCGGACCGGCAAAACAAAATATTCGGTGAAACCTCTCGCGATTTCCGAAATCCTGGCAGCCATTCGGAAAAATCTTGCACAAGAAATTGAAGAGGAAGGATGCACTCTCGAGGAACATATTGAACCGGGGCTGCCGCCCGCGCTAGGCGACTTCTCGGCTGTATGTGCCTGCTTGCGAAACCTTATTGCCAACGCCATCAAATATGGTGGAGAGGAGCGCTGGATTGGCCTTTCTGCCTCGTGCCACGAGATAGAAAGTCAGGGGAAGGAAATCAGGGTTAGTGTTCAGGATCATGGGCGAGGCATCAGCAGTTCCGAATTGCAGCATATTTTTGAACCATTTTACCGCAGTCCCAAGGTTGTGGCCGCGCAAATCCACGGGACGGGTTTGGGACTAGCATTGGCAAAGCGTATCGCTGAGGCCCTGGGAGGACGAATTTCCGTTGTAAGCGAACTTGGTGTTGGAAGCACCTTCACCTTGCACCTTAGGGCGGCGGAAGTGCAGGAACTCATCACCGTGCCCACGATTGTGAGAAATGGCGGGACCGTGAAGCATGTATGAAAGCATTCTTTTGGTCGAAGATGAAGCAGCTTTGAGGGCCACTCTGGGCGATCGGCTTCGCGGGGAGGGTTACGCCGTCGATACGGCCGTCGACGGACTAGAAGCAGTTGAGAAAGCGGCCAACGTGCCCTATGACCTCGTCATTCTTGACCTTATGCTGCCTTCAAAAAGCGGATTCGAGGTCTGCCGTGACATCCGCCAAGCAGGAATGGCTACTCCCATTCTGATCCTGACCGCCCGCGACCAAACCGCAGATAAGGTCGCGGGCCTGAAGCTGGGCGCCGACGACTACGTAACCAAGCCGTTTGAAGTCGCCGAGCTCATCGCTCGGATTGAAGTCCTGCTGCGGCGCGTGCAAGTAAAAAACGGCCAAGGGGTCTACGACTTCGGGTCCATCCATGTCGATGTGAAGCGATCGCAAGTTACTCGGGAGGGCAAGCCGATTTATCTCACCGGGCGCGAGTTTCAGCTGCTTCGCTACTTGATCGAGCATCCTGGAATAACCGTTTCCCGTAAGGAGCTGCTGCAGCTGGTTTGGGGTTATGTAGCGGATTCTCTTACCCGAACCGTGGACACTCATGTTGGAAGCCTTCGCCAAAAATTAGAGGAGAACCCGAAGCGGCCGGAATTCATTGTCACGGTCTCGGGTATTGGCTATAAGTTCGCGGGAAGCAAACGAAGCTAGCCTGCATTTCGCGCGTGGCCCTCAAGTAACATTCGCCTTGCCTGCCTGATCATTTGGTGCGGTTTTTCAGGTCTTTCAACGCATTGCCGTTAAACTATATAGTGAATGTAGAATAGCTGTTGTGACCTCTCTGCTGAAATCCAAACCTTAAGCCTGATCCGATTTCTTCAACCGGCATGTCTTTTGCCAATTGACACTCGTAAGTTTGGTGTGGCGGTGGGCATTTCGCTTCCTTGGTGTTCCTCTTCACACAAAAGAAGTAACGTGCGCCGCAGAGAGATTCTTCTCAACACGGACGCAAAAAAATTTCTCAGCACAAGAGCAGTCAAGTGAACGCTCTGCAGTGTTGCAAAAATTGTCAAATGTTTTGAATTCCTTGTTCTGCGCAGCGTTTGTTTGCTGATTATCAAAAAACCCGTTCAGCGCTGCGCCCTAAACTCCTCACACTGCGCCGGCTAACTCCCGGCTGGGAAGCTTCGAATAACATGCACACACGCGAGGCCACTATGAAAAAGTTGTACCAAGCTGTCTTGTTCTTATTTGTTTGCGGTTTGGCGCCGCTGGTCGCGAAGGCTCAGTCGTTCCGCGTGCAGTGTCCAGCCAGCACCATCACGCACCCGGATCCGACCAATGCCGGTCTGAACAATTCCGAACCGGCCTACAACGGCCCGACGCAATTTACGACGAACAAGGACCAGTATGTTTCGCCGACAGCGGGGACCGTGAATGGCGCGATCAAGTGCCAGCAGATCTCGGGTGGTGACGGTTTGATGACGGAGGCGGACGGCACGCAGACGTTCATGTTCTCCTTCGGCCCGCTCTCCGGGCTCGCGGACGTCGCCGCCGGCAAGCCGAGCACGCAGTTCCCGGCCGTTTTTAACACCCCGTATCCAGGCACGCTGACGCGCGGCGACCCCGCCACGACCGATGGGGCGACGTCCGGCAACGCACCGTGGACGGGTTTCCCGGGGCCCTATACCCCAGGGTTTACCTGGAACGGAGCGGTGGGGCTAGCCCCCGACATCCCGAACATCGTAAGCATGACCGACATCATCGCGGGCCCTCTTACCACCGCCCCCCCCCTCGCCGCCCCCCACTGCGCCCCTGGTGGCGCGGCGTCGGCCAGCACGGTAACGGTTTTCACTGACTCGCCGCTGGGCGTTTCCGTGGGATCCCAGATCACCATCGCAAACGATGCTCATTCCACCGGAATCGGGGGCACCCCCACGCCGGCGGGCCTTCTGGGCACTTACACTGTGACCTGTGTAGATAACGGCGGTCTGTTTCCTGACTTGGTCGTCAATGGGAGTGGTTTCAACGGCTTTGCCTTCCAGTACAGCGATCCAGCCGGCGCAGGGCTGTCCAACGTCGGCAATAACGACGCCGGCACCGCCGCGGCAGTTGCTGCGGCGAACGATGGACATGTCGACCCTCGCCAAATCATCGATGTGGGCGTGATGAACGGCAATATTCCGGCGCCCTTGGCTGCCTTCGATGAGGACGACGAATTCTTCCTGACTCTTACCAACGTGGGCATGATTATGCGCCCGGACTTGTTCGAGCAGCATACCGTCCACTTCCACGGCTACCCCAACGCTTCCTCGTTCTACGATGGAGTCCCTGACGCTTCGGTGGCCATCAACATCGGCGCCAGCTTCACCTATTACTATCTCGCCCCGGACGCCGGGACTTACTTCTGGCACTGCCACATCACCCCGCCTGAGCACTTGCAGATGGGCATGGTGGGGCAGCTCTTTGTGCGTCCTCGGCAGGACCGGGTGCCGCCGGGCGGAAACCTGTTTACCTATCTTGGGTACCAGAATGGGGTCTCTGAGCCCGCAACAAATCCTACGGTGGACCTGCGCACGGCATGCACCCCCGGTGCGGATATCCTGTGCTCTGCCACCATGCCGGCCGTCAACACCGGCGCAGTGCAAGGAACCGACTTGCTGGGCAACCCGCAGAGGTATGTCTATAACGACGGTGATGGCTCCACAGCTTACGACACCGAGTACCCCATCCAGATGCATGGCTTTGACCCCAATTTCCACTTTGTCGGCATGACCTTCAACCCGGAAATGTTCGTGGACATGAAGGACAAATACTTCCTGCTCAACGGGCGGAGCTACCCCGACACGGTCGCGGCCGGGCCACAAGCTACGGTGTCGACCGACGGCCAGATGCACTACTCGCAGCCGCTGCCGGCCCTCATTAACATTCCGTTTGGCGGCAAGGCGGCGTTGCGTCTGGTAAACCTGTCGGTCTCGGAATATCACACCCTGCAGACCCTAGGGATTCCGATGCACGTCGTAGGATGGAACGCCAAGCTCTTGCGGGACCAGGCGGGGAACAACACGGAATATTGGACAAACTCGATCACGCTGGGCGGCGGAGAATCGCTCGATGTGATTTTGGATGCCAGCGATGCAGGCTGCGGGTCCGTCGGCTGCGCGCAAACACTCTATCCGGCGGGGAGCGTCTTCTATGTCTACACCCCCAATCTCGACCACCTGTCGAATGACGCCGAAAATTTCGGCGGGATGATGACGGAGGTCCACATTTGTACGAGCGTGACCGGCGGCAGCACATTCGGTAACACCTGCAATTAGCCAATAAGGCCGACGCAGTGAAGGGGCCGGCCCTCGAACGGCCAAGGGCAATAGTTTCGTGGACACGATATTCAGGAGAGCGGCAATGAGGGAGACGAAAATGAAAAAGGCGATTTCGAACACCGTACGGCTTGTGGCGCCGATAGCCCTGACGATGTTGCTCGCGGCCACAGCTTTTGCTGCGGTTCCCGGGATTACGGGGGGGACGGGTACAACCGTGACCTTCAGCCTGACGGCGCAGCAAGCTTATCTCAACCAGCCGGACGGGGAGGCGATCTACTCCTGGGGCTACGGTTGCAACGGCGCGCCTGCTGGCTTTCAACCGGCGGGCATCACGGGTGCCACCTGCCCAACGATGCAGGTGCCCGGTCCCACGCTGATTGTGACCGAAGGGCAGACGGTCACGGTCAGCCTGCTGAATGGTCTCCCGGCTGCGGCTGGCAATACCTCGATCCTGTTCCCAGGCTTTACCGTGACCACAACGAGCGGCGGCGTGGCGGGCCTGCTGACGCAAGAGGCGGCGCCGGGAACCACGGTCAGCTACACCTTCACTGCCTCAGCGCCAGGGACGCATGCTTACTACAGCGGGACGCAGGGCGACCTCCAGATTGAGATGGGCCTGTACGGCGCGATCGTGGTGCTCCCCGCCACCGTCCCAGCGAACTGCACAACCGGCTACCATTCCTTGAACTTGACGGCGGAAGCGACCTGGGGAGAAGCGGATTTTCGGCTGACGAATGCCACGGGTGGTAAAGGGGCGGCCTACGACCACCCCGCAAGCTGCTACGACCGGGAATATTTGTTCCAGTGGGCCGAGATGGATACCAGGATTCACCGCCAGGCGCAGGCGCAGGTGGCGGCGCGGGCCAACTGCACGGCCGGCGGGCCGGGATGTAGTCTCGACGTACAGACTGAGCCCTACCACCCTGCCTACTTCTTGATCAACGGGCGCTCCATGCCAGACCTCATGGACCCCAACTTTGCCGGCGAGTATCCGCACCAGCCCTA
This sequence comes from Candidatus Acidiferrum sp., assembly GCA_036262755.1. Classification (GTDB taxonomy): domain Bacteria; phylum Acidobacteriota; class Terriglobia; order Acidiferrales; family UBA7541; genus Acidiferrum. Next base: position 13,931 of record DATAIH010000035.1, on the reverse strand, counting down.
CAATGGCAACCCGCACATGCATCCGGGCGAGCTGACCCTCATCCGTACCATCGGGCAGGGCCGCTGGCAACACCCGTTCCACGAGCACGCCAACCACGTGCGCATCTTGGCGCGCGATGGGAATCTGGTCCTGAGCGGCGCCGTCGCCAGCACCACGGGCAACACCATTTCGTACAACACGCCAGGAGGCACAGCGGCGTCGGGACCCCCGCTTGCCGGGCTACTAATGTTCAACACGGACACGACGCCCGGCGAGGCCTTCGATGGCATTTTCTACTTCACCGGCCGGGGATTGAACTGGGACCCGTACGGTCACCATCCTGTCTCCAGTACAAACGACCCTCTGGCCACGCTTGGCTGCACGCCGGACGTGAATGGTTACAACACGGGTACGGTGACGAACGGCTCTAACTCGGGTACGGCGGCGGCGACGCAAGTTAACTTCTTTGAGTGGTGCCAGGACCACAATAAGCCGGTGCAAGTGGCCCCCTTCGGTGATGTGGCAGGGGGCGGCCCGGCAACGCTTCCCGATCCGAATGTGCTTACGAACGGCCAATGGTATGGCGGTACTCCCTATTTAGGTCCGGATGCGAGCCTGCGGGCGGCGATGCCGACCTGTGCGGCTAACCCTTACGGCACACCCAACCCCCCGAACGCCAATTGCACCACTTTGCTGCCGTCCAACACCCAGGCCAACCCGGCCAACGAGCGCGGTTGGGCGTTTATGTGGCACTCGCACAACGAGCGCGAGATTACGACGAACAACGTTTTCCCCGGCGGCATGCTGATGATGATGCTGGTGGATTCCCGGGAATTTGTAATTGACGAGTCTTTGTGATCTCAATGGCGAACCGCACGAGTTTAGTTGACGGAGACTAACGATGAGAACTAGTGACTTCAAGAGCAAAGCAATTCTGAAGGCCGCCGTATTAGTGGCCGCTATCCTTTTGTTTGGCGTGAGCGCAAGCTTCGGCCAGCAAACCATTAACTTATCGGCGGGGCCGACGTTCGTGGTCATGCCGGATGGCACGACGGTACCCATGTGGGGGTATTTCTGCGGCACGGCCGCCGCAACTAACCCGGCACCGGCGGCAACCTGCGCCGCGTTGAATCCGAACGCTACGCCTGCGGTCGGCACCACGCCGGCCAGTTGGTCGCCCGTCGTGATTACTGTGCCCTACGTTTCGACTGGTACGAGCCTGACGATCAATCTCACGAATAATCTCTCGTTTACGCCGACAGGGGCCACGACGGCGAATGCCATTCCCACGTCGCTGGTGATCGTGGGGCAGGTCGGCGGCGGCCTTGGCGTCTTGGCCCAGCGGACCACCACGTCGAGTCCCGACCACAGCAACGCGCAGGGGTGTGTCACTTGGTTTATCGCCGACCCCACGAATACCCCGCCCGGCGTCCCATGTCCGCAAACGGCTACAAGTCCGGTATCAGGAGCGTATCCGCCAAACCAGGGGAACCGCGTGCAGTCCTTCAGCACGGAGGTGCCGGCGGTTGCCGCGGGATCGGCAACACTCCCAACAGCGCTGACATGGTCCGCACTTCGACCGGGCACCTACCTGCTCGAGTCGGGCACCCATCCCTCGATCCAGGTTCCCATGGGCCTGATTGGCGTGCTGGTCGTCACCACTGCGCCCTCCGGCGCGACGGCCGGCACAGCGTATCCCGGGGCGGCCGCTACCACTACGAGCGGGGCGATTCCGGCGGTACCTTACAACGCGGAAGTTCCACTCGAGTTCAGCGAAATCGACCCCGTGCAGAACAAGGCGGTCAACACGGCCGTCAACACGGCTGGTTTCAGCGAGACCAGGGTGTGGGACGGCCACGTCGGCGCGTGCGGCAATCCGAATTCGCCTGTGGGGGTTGTGAACACCTGCTATCCTCCGGCGGTGAATTACACGCCCTTCTATTACCTCATCAATGGGACGGCGTTCAACAAGACTAATGCGTCGGCTTCGGTGTTCGCGGCTACGGCTGGTGTTACTGCCACGACGCCTCCTCTACCCGTCACGACCGGAATTGCCGGGACCGTTTTGGTGCGCATGGTGAATGCTGGTTTGCGTATGCACGTGCCTTCGATCGTCGGATCGCAAACCACGGGCTTTACGGGCGCAGGAGTGATCACCACGGCGACCAATCCGGTCAGTGGATTCACATTGATCGCGGAAGACGGCAACGTCATCCCTGGCGTGGCCCCTGCCGGCGCCGCGGCTGCTCCCGCAGCTCCGCGCGTACAGACCGACGTGTTTATGGCCGCGGGCAAGACGTTCGATGTGATGGTCAATGCGCCAGCGCCGTTGGCAGCGGGGTCGACTTGTACTCCTGTGGCCCCCGCGACGACATGCCCGCCGGCGTCCCTTCCGATCTACGATCGCCAGTTGAGCCTATCGGCCAATTCTTCGACGCGGGATGCGGGCATGCTCGCCTACATCGGCATCAATGGCTCCGGACTCCCGGTTGCGGCTGGGAGCGGTGTGTTCGCGCCCGCGGTGGCCCGCGCGGATACGTACAACTCTCTGGTTGCAGGCCAGACCTTCAGCGTGACGGATCCTTCCAGGGGCGTCATCGCCAACGACACTAACGTGTATGGCGTTCAGCTTCTTACCCCCCCGACCAGTGGCACGCTCACTTGCGACGCGCAGTCACAGAACTCTGTCCCCGGGATATGTGCGAATGGCACCTTCACCTACCATCCCTCCGGTACTGCGACGGCCGATACCTTTACTTACTGCGCCAACGGTTCGGTTACGGCAACCGGATGCTCCTCCGGCCTGACTGCCACCGTGACCCTCGGCGCGTCGAGTACTGCGGCCAGTACGATCACCTGCAGCTTCCCGACGCCAGCCTTCACATCCAACGAGGCGACCTACGCAAGTATCAGGAACCCCGGTGTCCTAGCGTTTTGCAGAGACTCGAATGGCTTTCCTCTCAGCGTTGCCACGTCGCCTGCGCCGGTTCTCTCGGGCGGCGGAACGCTCTACATGGATGCGAATGGCGGTTTCAATGCGACTGTTGGTGCTGCCGGAAATTACTCTCTTACTTTCACCCCGAAGAACTCGCAGGGAACGGTCGGCACCCTTCAAACCGCGAACGTGACCTTCTCAGCCGCCAGCGGTCTCACCGTAACTGTGTTCGACGCGCAGGCTTATAATACCTGTACGAGTAACAACCCGGGGACGAATCCTTCGGCCTGCTTCAGCGCATTAACGCCGATTATGGACTATCGCTGGATCATTGAGGAAGACAAGACTTTCTGGGTCGATCCCAATTGCACCACCAACGCCAGCGCCACTGCGCCGGGTTGCCCGGGCGTTGTAGGCCCCGCCGGACAGAGCACCATTCCCACCCAAGGGGTTCAGTTCCACACGAGCAGCATGGGTTACGTGGCTCAGGGCTGCACGGGGCCGAAGTCGTGCGAAAGTGGCCAGACCGTCTACAATCCGGCGACGGGGACCCACGTGCCGGCGGCCTGCGACGTGGGCGCCGGCCTCTGCGATACCACAAGATCGCAATGGACACAAGTGATGCCCAGTCAGGTGCATCTGGACCCCACCAAGCGCTATTACATCTCGGTGTTGCCGGGCGATGCGGGTGACCCCTTCCCCGCTTACGCGGGCCAGCCCACTTGTACATCGACCGGTGCGAATCCTGGTGATCTCGGATGCGGCCACACCATGGGCGGCGCTCAGGTTCCTCCGGCCTGCAACGTTCTAGTAACAGGGTGCACGGCTACCAGTACCACCGCCTTCGCACCCGTGACGGTGCTGGTGCTACCCACTCCGCTCCCTACCGGCAAACTCTCACTGATCGTGTTTGAGGATGACTTCCCACTGAATGGCGAGCAGGATGCCGGGGGCGGTATCGACGTTCTATCGCCCAACGAGCCCGGCCTGGGCGGCTTCGAAATCATCCTGTGGGACACCTTTGGCTCACTCGGCGACGTGACCGGCCAGGATACCCACGACATGTTCAACCAGCCGTTATCGAACAGCTTGGCGGGAACCACCGATCCCGCTACGGGGTTTGACGCGTGCCCGGTCTCGGCGCAGGCCACTGCGGATCCCACGCAGGCGGGCATCACGGGTAGGATCGTAACCTGCCCGAAGTATGAATCCGATGGGAAGACCTTATCTCCGCTGGCAGGCCAGGCGGTGGTTGCCAATCTCATGGCGGACAAATTCAGCGTCCAAGCCTACCCGGGGGCCGACCGGATTGCGCGCGGGGAAGAGTGGATCCAAACCAACACTCTTGATGGACAGCACCCGCACGATTCTTTCATCCGCGTCGGGGAGCCCAGCTACTTCCAGGAGTACGGGCCTGCCGGATACCACGTGGCCATCGGCTTTGCCAATCCGAAGATCATCAATGACCGCCACGATGCGGTCTGTGCCGGATCCTTCGGTGCGGTCGGCCCCTGCAGCAACACTATCGACGGGCAGGTGGATGTCCAGCGCCTGAGCCGGACACCGGACCAGAGACTCTACCCCAGCGGTTCGCGCGATGCCCTCACTTGGACCCAGTGCTGGGTGAGCTTGGGTGACCCGGACGCAGAAGACTTCATGTTCACCAAGTGCGACGCCAACGGCAACTTCAAGTTCACGAACGTTCCCGGTGGGAACTGGAGACTGACCATCGGCGACCAGTGGAATGACCAGATCATTGACGGCCTCTCGACGCCGGCCAACGTGGGCTGCGTCCCCGCGGCGCCCGCGACGACGTGTACAGGTGGCCTCTCCGCCCTCCACATGGGGAATATTGGCACTCAGCAGTGGCAGGCGAATGTCTACACTCGCACTTACGTTGACGATAACAAGAATGGCATCAAGGACGCCGACGAGATCGGGATTCCGTTGGTCTATACCTTTGTTCGCTACCGCGACGGCAGTCGGGCCAACGTTCTGACGACGGACTTCGACGGCGTTGCCAATTTCAACGAGACGTTCCCGCTGTTCAATTGGTATGTCGTCACAGCGGATGCAGGCCGCTATAAGACGACGGGGATCCACACCGTTTACGACGCAGGCGGACCCGCCGACGGCTCGGTAAGCACAACCGGTACCTCCTACTGCGGCCCCGCGAATGGCGCCCGGCCGTGCGGGACCTCGTCAGCCTACAATAACCTGGCGAATACCTACGAGGCGGTTCCTCTGCCCGCCGACCTGTCCGTACCCGGCGCGGTCTATTGCGCCAAAGCCGATTGCACGGCTGAGGCTGGTTCCGCCCCAGCGGGATCGACGCCTACTCCTGGTACGTTCCAGGCAGGCACGGCGATCCCCAGCTCGCCAACCGCTTCCACCGGCCGAATCGACCCGCCATGGGTTGGCTCGGAGGGCTGGTCAGGCGAAACAAGCCAGGGCAACTGGATCGAATTCGGCAAAGCGCCCTTTGCTGCCTGCAACCCAGCCCTGTCTGTCAGTGGTACGAACTTCTGCGCGACCGTGCCCGCTCAGCTTCAGGTCACCGACCCCGCCACCGGTGCAACCACCTTCACCCAATCGACCAAGCAGGTCGGCGAGAACGGTGGCATCCATGGACTTGTCAAATATGCTTCCACGCGCCCCTTTGACGACGCCTCGCTAATGATCGAGCAGCCGTGGGCGCCCAATGTGCCGGGCGTCACCATGAACCTCTACCAGGAAGGCTTTGCGGCGGATGGCGTGACCCCGACTCTCACGCTGGTGGACACTACGAAGAGCACCAGTTGGGATGACTGGGCGCAAGGGTTCTACCCCGGCAGCACCGCCGGATCCGGGTCAGGGGCAGGACAAAAGCCCTACATGAGCTGCCCCGGCCAAGGAACGGCTACGGCGGGCAGCCCCAACCAGGACCTTTTCTACTTTACGCTGTTTGACCAACCTAACTACTTGAATTATTACAATTCCCTGCACGGCGGGCCTGCTTTGAGCACCACGACTCTGCCGTACAACTCGCAGTTCAAATGCTATGACGCCATGCACATCTGGAACCAGGTCCAGCCGGCGCCTTTCGACGGCGAATACTCTTTCCCCAGCGTGATCGGCATCAGCTACACCACCGGAAAGGCGGTTACGCCCGCAGGTTACATCAACCCAATCACCGGTGCGACCCCAACGATAACCGGGACCAACTGCACGATCTGCGTGGCGAATCCTGACACGACGGATGCTTATAGGGTCGGCACGCCCATGCTGCCGCCCGGCAAGTACGTGGTGGAAGTGGTCATGCCTCCGGGCTATGAGGTCGAAAAGGAAGAAGACAAGAACCTCCTGATCGGCGACAACTACATCGCGCCGACCACCATGGAGTTCGCTGGCCTTGGTGGCTCCATCTTCATCATTCCCGACCAGGCGTCGGTGGCTTCGATGTACGACGAAAGCGCTGCCGGGTACAACCCGACCAACTACCAGAACGCGACTACGTCCGAGGGGCTGGGGCAGGAACTCGCACTCCCAGGTTACCCCGGCTTTCAGGATCCGATATGGCCGTGCGTGGGCGAAAAGCGCGTGGTACCCGACTACCTGAGTCTCTTCCCGCAGGTGCAGGAAACTGCTCCATTTGCCGGCGCTACTCGTCCTCTGTGCGACCGCAAGGAAGTGACCCTGGCCGACCAGGACTCGGTGAGTGCGAAGTTCTACGTCTTCACCGCAACGCACATCGCCTCCCACTTCACCGGCGTGATCACGGATGATTTCACTTCCGAATTTGATCCCTTTGCGCCTCAGTTCGGCGAGAAGTTTTCCCCGCCCAATATGCCGATCTCCACGCGGGACTATCTCGGAAACGAAATCTCCCGCGTGTATTCCGACCACTGGGGGATCTATGACGGTTTGACTTATTCGAGCTGGGACGTGAACCCGCCCAACATCACGGGATACTCACCCGCGATGATGGTGCAATGCATGAACGACTACGGGCCGATCCTGGATCCGGCGGGCTCCGGGCTGATGATCAACGACCCGTTGTACAACCAGGCCTACAGTGACTTCTGCTACACCGAGCCGTACATGCCGGGCACGACGACTTACCTCGATACGCCCGTTGTGCCCACGCAAGCTTTTGTGGGTGCGGGGTACAACAATCCTGATTGCGCCTATCCGGATGCCACGCCGGCCATCGCAGAAGTGGATGGCGACGGTGTTGGGCCGTATTTGAGTGCAACTGGGGCTCTCCAGCTGACGATCACCGCTTTCGGCAACACGACGGCTTTGAATGCGGCCACGTGCACCGCGGCAGCTGGCGATGTGACTGTGAACAACGCCGCGTACGCTGGGCCTTCGGCCTCAGTGGCGCCCTTCGATTGCAAAACCGTCAGTCGCCACTATGGGTTTGGATCGCGGCCTTCCACATGCGGAAGCGGCGCAAACTGCCCGAACGTAACGATCGGCGGACAGAATGCCGTCGTCACAAGCTGGAGCGACACCGCCATCGTAGCCACCGCGCGCGCGGTGGGCCAGATACCGCTCTGCACCATTCAACAGCAGACGCAATACGGAGGCTCCCAGGCACGGTGCGGTCAACTCGTCATTACTGCCGCCAATGGGAGGCAATCGATTGATACCGTGACTGTGACCATCGGCGGCAAAGCCCCCGTTCACGTCGCCGCCTCGGGCACGATCCAGAGTGCGATCGACACCGCGATGCCGGGCGACCTGATCATCGTCGACCCAACTTGCAGCACCGGGACTGGAGCGACCCGCACGTTAGTTGCGTGCACGCCGACCGGCGTTGCAAAGAGCCCCGCGACCCACACGGAGATGTTACTGATGTGGAAGCCCGTCCGGCTGCAAGGCGCTGGCGCCGCTTCAACCATCATCAATGCCAATACCCAACCCGCCGGCAAACTGCTCGACCCCTGGCGCCGGCACGTCAACTGCCTGTTTGGTTTGACGCTGCAGGGCGTGCCCTACACAAGCACCGGCAGCGGCACCAGCTATGTCCCCGGCGCGCATCCCTACGACCCAAATTATAATGGGACCGCAGGATCGGGCTTCACCTGTCCTGACGCGGGTTGGACGAATTTCAACGCCCAACCTGATGTTCCGCAGATTGATCGTCTGCCGCTGGAGGCTACCGTGGGCTGGGACGCCACCCTGAACGGCAACCTGGCCGAACTCTTGCAAGAGCCCTCGCTGATGGGCGCCTATGAGGGAGCCGGAATTACAGTGTTGGGTAAATCGCTTGAATTCCACGGACAAGCTCCCTGGAACGACGGCACCGAGGCTGGCGCGTTCCCGACCGGCACGACGCTGCTCATGGATGTCGTGGCTAATCCCGGGGGAACCCCGGGGACAACCGGTGCGCTCCGCGTGGGTGACAACAACCCGTTCTGCCATACGGGGACTTACAATGCCACCACGGGTGCCTTCACGGTCACTGACCAGGGCAACCCGTACCCGAGCAACTTCATGTGCAACCCATCGAGCATCGATGGGTTGACCGTTACCAACAGTTCGCAGGGTGGCGGCGGCATCTTCGTGCACGGCTGGGCCCATTTCCTGCAGATCGCCAACAACCGTATCTATAACAATGCCGGCACACTCTCGGGCGGCATCAGCGTCGGCCAGGGCGAATTTGCTGGTCCGTACGTCCAGGGCGGCACCACCAACGCAGCACCCGGCTCGTGCAGCGATGGGACGGGATTGGTAACCAATCAGCATCTGCCCTATTGCTTGCAGCTGCAACCGAACGTCCACCACAACATGATCACCGACAATTCCTCGATCGGCGATGAATTGTTCTCCGCCACGCTCTCGGGCGGCGGCGGCGTGAGCTTCTGCACGGGCAACGACTACTACAAGTTCAACTTCAACTGGGTGTGCGGCAACATCAGTGCGGGTGAGGGCGGCGCCCTGGTTCACCTCGGGGAAATCTACAACGGCGACATCGAGCACAACTCGTTCGTGCTCAATGAGAGTAGCAACCCGACCATCCCCACCAACGGCGGCGGGATCATGATTCAGGGCACACCGGACACCGACCCGACCTGCGGCGCTATACCGGACGCGGATTGCCCGCCCGGATTGAGCGACGGCACGGGTCCCGGCTTGCTGATCAATGCCAACCTGATCCAGGGCAACTCGGCGGATAGCGGGAGCGGTGGCGGCATCCGGCTCCAGTCAGTCAACGGGACGGATGTATCGACCTTCCCCACGCAACCGAGGCTCTGGCACGACGTGACCATTACCAACAACGTCATCAACAACAACATGGCGGGTTGGGACGGGGCTGGAATATCGTTGCAGGATGCGTTGAACGTGAAGATCATCAACAACACCATCGCGCACAACGATACCCTCGCTTCCTCGGGCGTTCTCACGAACAGTATCGGGACGCCCCAATCCAGCGCCTTGGCGGGGAACTGCACCATGACCGGGCCCACCGGCGCGAACACGGCATCCTGCCCGCAGTCGGCCGGGGTGACGAGCATGCCAAACTCCACCCTGCTGACCACAACCTTTGTGGTGCCAATCACCTGCCCCACGGGACAGCCCAACTGCACGGGCTTCTCGAACCCGATTCTGGCGAACAATATCATCTGGCAGAATCGCTCGTTCCACGTCGGCATATCGGCCGCAGGCACGGGAACCCAGAACCAGCAGAACCTGGTTTCGCTCTACAGCGCAGGCACTAACACCCTTGCTCCGACCCAAGCCACCACCGGCGTCTGCTCGACGACCGGGGTCAGCTATTGGGATCTCGGCGTGCGTGGGGACCAGTGGCAAAGCGGAACGAGGCCGAATCATGCCTCAGGGTTCACACTCAACCCGACCTACTCGATCCTGACGGACACCACCGGCTACACCGGTACAGGTGCTAACAACTCGTCAACCGCTCCTCCGGTGATGGCCCAGTACTGCAACGGCTCACGCGTGCCGCCGGAATGCTTGGTGGCGGATGGATGCGGAGGCCCGAACGGCTTTGGGGTTCCTCCAGGCATCCCCGACGCGATAGCGGGGGCGCCAGTGTTTAGCCTCGTACCATCGGCGACGGTGGATGAGGGCAACAACTGGATCAACGTGAGTTGGGGCCCACTGTCGCTGACCAACCCATCGGTCACGGGAGGAGCACCCTACAACAACTATGGCGGCGGTCCTGCGCTCGGCAACTATGCGCTGACGGCGGCCATTGATACCATACCGTCGACGCAGACTCACCCGACTAAGGACTTCTTCGGCAACCCGAGGCCGGAAACCACAGGCGACGGACACTTTGACCCGGGCGCGGTTGAGTTCGCGGGCGGCGCCGCTACGACCAGCACCGCTACTGTATCGCCCACCACGCTCGCGTTCGGCAACCAACTGGTCCGTACGACCAGCGCAGCGATGACCGTGACCGTCACCAATACGGGAACTTCAGCCTTGGCCGGTGGTGCCTTCACCTTCGGCGGCGGTACGCCGCAGCCCTTCTCGCGTCCTGGAGGAGCGGCGGGCGGAACCTGCACCGCAACCCTGGCAGTGGGCGCTTCGTGCACCATCAACGTGGTGTTCGCACCGACAACGGCGACTGCCTTCAGCAGAACCCTGACGGTTGCTTATACCGGCGCCACGGTCACCGGTTCACCCGTGACCTTGACCGGCACAGGAATTGGGGGCACCTTAAGCTTCACCTCAGCGACGAATGGGACGCTCACCACGGTTCTCGGCGTGCGCACCCTCACCTTCACCATCCCGACGCCACGCGCTCCGGTTACGAGCGCCGTGACAATCACTAACACCGGCACCGCGCCGTTAGCAATCACGGCGGAGACGCTCGCGCCTAACGTCGGAGGCCTCTATAGCCTGACACCTGCGACCACTTGCTCGTTCACGACGCCGCTAGCGGTCGGTGGAACCTGCACCGTCAACATCAGGTATGCAACGCCGGCGACTCGGCCGACGCTGCCCGACCTCGGAGCGCTCGGCGTTGCCAACAACGGTACTACCGGCCCGACGACTCCGCTGGCGCTGATCGCGCAGTAGTCAGTAGGAGCGATGCTGTTGGGCGGATGACGAGCAGCATCGCTCTTCAAGTACGGTATAAATCGGTAGGGAGTCGCGGTGCGCGACCCATGGGTATAACTGATGTTTACGAATACCAATTCAAGGAATAGGCTAGTGTTGGCGGCGGTCTTGGCGGGCAGCACGGCCGTGTCGAATGCTTTTTCAAAGTCGTCTCAAGGCATACAGAACTCAACTGCCAGGGGCGGGAAGTCTTCTGTGGCGGTGGCTGCGCCCCGCCCTAACCCGAATTGGCTCTCGCGACGAGCGGAGATGTATTACCAGGGCACCTGGGGAGTTGACTCGTTCCGCGTCAAGTACACGGAGTCGGGCGAGATCATTCGATTCAGCTACCGTGTGGTAGACCCGGCGAAAGCCGCCGCGCTCAGTGATAAGAAGTCCGAGCCCACCTTGAACGATGCGCGCGCCGGGGTCAGCCTGGTGGTTCCGGAGATGCCAAACGTCGGCAAAATGCGTCAGACCAGCACGCCAAAGGAAGGCATGTCCTACTGGATGGCTTTTTCGAACTCCGGCAGGCGGGTGAAGCGCGGAGACCGGGTTGACGTGGTGATTGGGAAATTTCGAGTTACAGGACTCGAGGTCGAATAGCGATTGCGGCGGCCAGTTCCGACGAGATTCGCGTCTTTTGGTTAGAGCGAGGAAGTGTGTATCGCAGGTGGTTGGGCATTTTCGAGCCGTGCGACTCATAGAGTAGTTCTGCCCTTCGCTCGTTCCGAGCACCCTGGCTTTCCCGAACTTTGAGTTAGCGCAAAGACCGTCATTCCGATGGCTTTATACTCAATTCACCCTGGTGTCCGATTCAGCCAGGAGGACCCGCAAATGCGCCGCAAGACTTTGACAATTCTCATCTGTACGGCGGGAGCGACCTTATGATTCCCTTTGTTTTGGAGACCCACGTCCTCCCGGTGACCAAGACTGCCACGGGGCTCCGGGATACCCCCGTTCCCGTTGAGAAAATCACCGTGGAACAGGTCGTGGTGAATCCAAAGTTCAATGCCTCGGTCTTCGCGAAACCGGAAGCTCCCGTCGCGCAGAAAACCAAGTAGGCTGAAACGAATTCACCGGGAACAATTTGTCGAACAGCTGGACGACGTCTAGGTTGAAGTCCTCCGGCGCGCACTGAATGTAATTGCATTCCGGAGGACGCATGGAGTGTGCACTGGTGGCCGTGCTCGAGACGTCGGTGGGCGTTCAAATAATCGACGTTTGGATTCCCACGGTGGATGGGCGCTGGCTGATTCTTCCGCGTTACATGCAGCAAATGGGTGTATCGAGATGGTGCCTTCTTTTTTGAAGAAGCAAACTGCCAGGTCTTCGGAGCGCAAAACGAAATCTTACCTCGCGAGAACGCCAGGTACTGGAGGCTCAATGCGTCGTGTTCTATTGAGTGCAGCTTTGCTCGCTTGCCCCATGCCGGCAAGCGGGCAGAACCCCAGCGGCACCGGATCTGTTACGAACTCAGCGACGATGAATAGCAATCGACAGACGGTTCGGCACAAAACAAAAGCCGCCGAGCAACCACCGACTCCGGTCGATCTACCTCCCGACACCCCGGTTGTGACTCTAAAAGGAGTCTGCGATACAGCCAAGAAATCGGAGATCCAGGATTGCAAGACGGTTTTTACCCGCGGGCAGATGGACAGAATCGTGGCACACGTGGCGCCGGGGGCTCCCGAAGCGTTTCGCCCGCAGGTTGCCATCAAATATGTGCGAATGCTCGCGGCTTCGAAGTTGGCTGACGACCGCGGGCTAGGGAACAATCCAACGGTTGCCGCGGAGCTGGAGAAGCAAACACAACTTGGGCGAATGCAAGTGCTGGCGAAGGCCTTTTACCGGCAAATGGAAGAGCACGCCGAAAATCCGACGATCGCCGAACTGCAGCAATACTATGCAGAACATATGTCCGAATTTGAAGAAGGCGAAGTGTGGCGATTGTCCATCCCCAAGTCTGTCCTCTCGCCGAGGGGCGGGCGATCGGATCCCGCGATGGTGAAAGCCGAGCTTGATGGTCTCCGCGCCCGTGCAGCTCTTCGCTATGATTTCGACCAATTGCAGGTGCAGGCCTACACAGATTTGGACATCAAACAAACTCCCCCAACGACTAGGTTGACGATGGCACGGCGCAGCAGTATGCCGTCGGATCAAGCGGAGGTGTTTAACTTACAGCCCGGGGAAGTGACTCGGGTGATCGACTCCTACACAAACCTGGTGATTCTGATGCTGGTATCGAAACACACGGCATCGTTCGATTCGATGACACCGGAGATCCGCTCCGGCCTTAAGCCTGCTTTGCTGAAGCGAGAAATTCAGAGTGCCTCCGAGAACGTCTCAGCGGAATTTAATCTGCAGTATCTGGGGATGTCCGCCCAACCGGAGCTATTTCCACTCTCGGGGAACGCGCTGGCGCTTTCAGAAGCGCGCACCTCGCCGCGCGCACGGAATCGAACCTTATCGCAGCGACGCACGCCGGAAGCACCGGGACGCACTCCTCCGGAGCTACAATCGAACCCGTGACGACGATGCTTCTTGAAAGGACTACCTGTCTCGAGCAAGCCAACGAATTGTTAGGGCTCTGTGAGGAGTAGCCTGTCGTCGTTGCTGGTTTCGTCCGTAGACGAGGAAATTGCGTTGTCATCTACCGCGCGCGGTGGGGCCTTCGCCGTTGATACCCCTGGCCTTTTTTAATTTATGCGAAGCTGCGCTGCAGCAGCTACGATTCTGTGGATTTGATCATTTTGAATGCTTACTTCCACATGCGGAAAGATCGGTGGGTCCCGCGTTGATGTCGGTAAGGAACGCGTTGCCAACGGAACGGAGCTCGGAACGTTCGCTTCGCAACCCCATCAGCATAACGATACCCTGGTTTCTTCGGGCGTGCTCACCACCAGTCTTGGGGCACCCATGGCCAGCGGCGCGGGGCGGGCAGCTGATCGGGACCTCGAG
>DATAIH010000034.1:0-2357 GCA_036262755.1 Candidatus Acidiferrum sp. | reverse complement strand
GAACGCGGGGCGTATTCGCCGAACGCTCGGGCTCCGGCTACTTCCTGAATTTCCGCTGGAACCGCGAGCAGTTGGCGCGCTATGGGCTGAGCATCGAAGAGGCACAGCAGGCGGTCGAGAACGCCATAGGCGGAGAGGACGTGACCACGGCGTTTCTAGGACGGGCACGCTATCCGGTTAACGTGCGCTATATGCGCGACTTTCGCAGCGACCTGGGCGCGCTCGAGCGCGTGCTCGTTCCCGCAGGGGAGAAGCGGCAGTTGCCGCTCGGGGAGCTCGCGGAGATCAGCACCTCGCGTGGTCCCTCCATGATTCGCGACGAGAACGGCTTGCTGACCGCTTATGTCTATGTGGATATCGCCGGCCGTGACCCTGAAAGCTACATCGCCGATGCTCGCCCACTGCTCGCGAGCGAGCTGAAACTGCCAACAGGATATGCGATTTCTTGGAGCGGGCAGTATGAAGCGATGGAAAGGGTCAGACATCGCCTGACCCGCGTCGTCCCCCTGACTCTCGGGCTTGTTCTGCTCCTGATCTATGCGAGCACGCGATCGCTCACGAAGACCATGATCATCCTCATGGCGGTCCCTTTCTCGGCCGTCGGGGCCGTCTGGTTCCTCTATCTGGCCGGTTACAACATGAGCGTTGGCGTGTGGGTGGGATTGATTGCGCTGCTCGGAATCGATGCCGAGACGGGTGTCTATATGCTCCTCTATCTCGACTTGGCCTACGAGGAGGCCCTCGGCAAAGGACGGCTCTCGAGTCGCGCGGGGCTCCATGAAGCGATCGTGCAGGGCGCCGCCAAGCGCCTTCGCCCGAAGTTTATGACCTTTGCGACCATGTGTATCGGCCTGTTCCCCATCCTCTGGAGTACGGGCACCGGCGCGGACGTCATGAAGCGTATCGCCGCCCCGATGGTCGGAGGAATCTCGACTTCCTTTCTGCTCGAACTGTTGGTGTACCCGGCCATTTATGCGGTTTGGCGACAGCGGTCGCTCGGACGGGAAGTGCGTCCTCTTGAGGCAGTGGGGACTCGAGGTGTGTCGGCGGGCGAGGCCTCTCAAGATGAACTGGTCAGCTTACGACTCGAATCATCGGGCTCATTGTGAAACGCGGGATTGCTCGGCGTCATCGGGAGCACTCTTCGACCCCTCGCGAACGTTTCCGAAGAGCTTCCCCAAACTGACCGTCTCGAACCCGCAAGGAGTGCGCATTCTTGCCGCAGGGGAGATTCGAGAGTGGTCTCGAAGAGCCACTATACCTTCACGACACACACGGAATTGTCCCGCCTAGTTCGCGCTACCGTTTCATAGTTGGGAAGATCCCGAGCTTCCCTTTGGCCTAATTTGCAGGAGGAAGTGATGAAGCCAGTCAGTGAAAGAGTAGGTATACCTGTGCGGAATCGTTGGACCATTCCCGGACCGGCGCTGCTGCTGTTGCCGCTGATTCTGATCGCGACGCCGGCGCTCCGGGCGCAAGAACCCGCACGAGCTGCCTCGGATTCCGAGACCGTCCAAATGCTGCTCGAGCGAGTTGCCGAGCTTGAGGCCAAAGTCAAAAAAATGGACCAGCTGGAGGCCCGGGTTAGGCAGCTGGAAGGCGACAAGCCGTCCACGATCTCTGCAGCGAGCACCCCGGTGCCGAGCCTGACCGTTCCTGCCCAGGCGATGGCGGTACCCCAGAAAGAAATGAAGCCGCAGGAGGAGCCGCCCGTGCCCGAACGCATGGATGTCAGCGAGACCTTGCTGCGCATCCGCGGGTTTGGCGATATCAATCTTCACGGGGACAACAACAAAGGCGATACGACTTCGTTCAGTCTCGGACAGCTAAACCTCTTTGTCACTTCGGACATTTCAGAACGATTCAAGTTTCTGAGCGAGATTATCTTTGAAGGGGGGCCAGACAACATCTACGGGGCCACCATCGGCCAAGCCAACACCTTTAGCGTCGATGTGGAACGCTATCTGATTGAGTACTCTCAGAGCGACTACTTCAAGCTGGCGGCCGGCCGGTGGCATACCGCCATCGGCTATTACAACACCGCCTACCACCATAGCACCTGGTTTCAAACCGCGACCGGCCGGCCTTTCCTTTTCGAATTCGAGGATCGTGGCGGAATTCTGCCCATTCACAGCGTAGGCGTTTCGGCTTCTGGGCTTATTCCTTCGGGGGCTTTGGGATTGCATTATGTCGCCGAAGTGGGGAATGGCCGCGCTTCCCGAACGCCCCTGACCGAGGAGCCGGTGCAAAACGTAATCGATGACCAGAGCCACAAGGCCTACAATTTGGCGCTTTTTGCCCGGCCTGAGGCTGTCCGAGGTCTTCAAGTGGGCTTTTCGGCTTACCGGGACTTGCTG
>DATAIH010000033.1:0-16706 GCA_036262755.1 Candidatus Acidiferrum sp. | reverse complement strand
CGAATCCGAAAGCGCAAGTTTCGCTCGCAGGAACCCTGACACTCCCGCCCGGCCCGGGGCCGTTTCCTGCGGCTATGCTCATCGCCGGATCGGGTCCACAGGATCGCGATGAAACCGTCGCCGGCCATCGCCCCTTTTTGGTGCTTGCCGACCATCTCACGCGCAAAGGCATCGCCGTTCTTCGCTACGACAAACGCGGCATCGGCAAGTCCACTGGCAATTTTGACCAAGCTACCACCGAAGATTTCGCGAGCGATGCAGCCGCGGCGCTCGCGTACCTGAAATCGCAAAAAGAAATTGAAGCCCGAAAAATCGGCCTCATCGGGCACAGCGAAGGTGGAATCATTGCTCCCATGATTGCCTCGCGCTCCTCGGACGTCGCTTGGATGGTTTTGCTCGCCGCTCCGGGGCTGAAGGGCGAGGACGTCATGCTGCTCCAGTCCGAGCTCATTTTAAAGGCGGCCGGCTTCGACGACGACCGCGTTGCCAGCGCCCGCAACTTCAACCGCCAATCTTATGATTTGGCGCGAAAAGAAAAGGATCCGCAGGCACTCGAAGCCAAATTAACGGATCTTATCGACTCCACCGGAATGAGCACCACCCTGCCACCTACGACGCTCAAGCCCCAAGCGCGCATGATGACCTCGCCGTGGTTTCGCTTCTTTCTTGACTACGATCCCGTCCCCGCCCTCGAGAAAACGCACTGCCCGATCTTGGCGCTCAACGGGGACAAGGATTTGCAGATGGCGCCAAAAGAGAATCTTGCGCAAATTCAAAAAGCTCTTCAGCTGGGAGGCAACAACGATTTCCAAACCAAAGAACTTCCTGGCTTGAACCACCTTTTCCAGCACGCTCCTACAGGCTCGCCCACCGAATACGGCGGCATCGAAGAGACCTTTGCCCCGGAGGCTCTTAGCACCATCTCCGACTGGATCCTCAAGCACACCGCTCCCTGACGGATCGTTTAGCCCAGGGTTGCATTTGGTGATTCCGCGCGACGCAAGGAATTTGCTTTGTCGCGCCGAGTTGTACGTGGTCGCATCTTATCGGCGCTCTGACTTCAGAAATTTCCTCGGCTTGCTATCATGGTAGCGAGAAAAAAACGCACCCATGCCGCGAACCTTCCATCTTGCTCTTCTCATTCACGCTCACCAACCCTGCGGGAATTTCGAGCACGTTCTGGAAAAGGCGTACGACGATTCCTACCTTCCCTTTCTCGAGCATCTCGAAAAACATCCCGGCGTTCATCTCGGCCTTCATTATTCCGGTCACCTACTGACCTGGATCGAGCAAAACCGCCCGGCCTATTTTGACCGCCTGAGAAAGTTAGTGCGGAGCGGCCAGGTCGAACTGGTCGGTGGCGGCTTTTACGAGCCAATTCTCGTCTCCATCCCCCCCGAAGACCAATTCGAGCAGGTTACGCGGCTCGCCTGCTATCTCGAGACGCATTTTGGGCCGCGCCCATCGGGCGCGTGGCTTGCCGAGCGCGTCTGGGAGCCGCAGCTTCCCAGCGTTCTTGCTGAGGCCAATGTCGCCTACACGCTGGTGGACGACATGCACTTTCTCGCCGCCGGGTTCGACCCCGAAGAGCTCTTTGGCGCTTACCTAGCCGAAGACCGCGGCAAAACGGTGTCGCTGTATCCCGGCCAGAAAGCGCTGCGCTATCTCGTTCCCTTCGGCAAAGTTGAAGACGTCATCAATTACTTGCGCGATGCCGCCAGCGTGCATCCCGGCGGCGTCGCCGCGATGGGCGACGACATGGAAAAATTCGGCGTGTGGCCCGGCACGCATGAGCATTGCTACAAGAACGGCTGGCTCTCCGACTTTTTTTCCGCACTCGAAAAAAACTCCGATTGGCTCAATCCGTGCTCTCCCGGCGAATATCTCGCTTCGCACTCTCCCTTGGGCCGCGCCGACCTTCCCACCGCCTCCTACACCGAGATGATGGAATGGGTATTCCCTACGCGTGTGCGCCAGCGCTATCACGCCGTGCTTCAGGAATTTGCAGCGCGCCCGGAAGTGCTGGCCTTTCTAAGCGGCGGCTCCTGGCGGGGCTTTTTTCGAAAATATTCCGAGTCCAACCTTCTGCACAAAAAAATGCTGCGTGTTTCTGCGCGCGTCGCCGCGGCTCCCGCGCTCGACTGTGACCAACGCGAAAAACAAGCCGCGGACCTTGCGGAAGCGCGCAACCTCCTCTTGCGCGCGCAATGCAACGACGCTTATTGGCACGGCATCTTCGGCGGCATTTACGCGCCACATCTCCGCACCGATCCCGCGCGCAATCTCATCCGTGCGGAAGCCATCGCCGACAGCCTCACTGCCGGCGCGCACGCGCCTCGCGTCGAAATGCTCGACTACGACGCCGACGGCACGAACGAATTGCTCTTTACCTCCCCGGAATTCCAGGCACTCCTGAAGCCTGGCGACGGCGGCACCATCGCCGCACTCGATTTTCGCCCGGCAGCCGCGACGCTCATCAATTCCATCTTGCGCCGCCCCGAGGCTTACCACACGCGCCTGCGAGAAGCAGCGGGAGCCAATGCCACCGGTGCGGTCGCTTCCATCCACGAACAAACTCGCGTCAAAGAACCCGGGCTCGAGCGCTTTCTTCGGTATGACCGATGGCCGCGCCACGCGTTCCGCGTCCTGATTTTTGATCCTTCGCGCACACAGGCCGACTACGAGGCCCTCGAGCTGCGCGAAGATGCCGCCTTTGCGGGCGGTGCGTACACCGTCAAGAATTCCGCGAGCGCCAGTGCCGAACTTCTCTGCGCCGACTCCCTTCTTCTCCATGACAAATCAAGGGCCACAGCGCCGCGGCTCCTCCTCTTCAAGTATTTTTCCTTCAGTCCGTCTCCCAACGGTTTTGAAGTCGCCTGCGAAGTCCGTCTGAAATGTAAAGGACCACTCGGAAAGCCTGTCGCGGTCGGGATTGAATCCATCATCAATCTCCTTGCGCCCGCCGAGCCGGACCGCTTTTTCGAAACTCCCGCCGGCCGCACGAACCTGCGTTTCAGCGGCACACTGCCCGCACCCGTCCTGCGCATGGAAGACGGATGGCAACGCGTTCGCGTGGCATTGCACGCGCCCTCGTCGGAAGGCTTCTGGGTGGCGCCGATTGAAACCGTTTCCGAATCCGAAGAAGGCTTTGAGCGCGTCTACCAAGGCTCGCAGATTCTCGCCGTTTGGCGCCCCTCGCTCACCACCCACAAAGTTTGGTCCACACGCCTGGTCTGGCGCCTGGAAACCTTCTAAATTCTCCACCACCAGCAACGACAGCTTGCTGATGCCCGGCGAGCACCAGAAGGCGAGGGAACCCGTGCAATTCACGCCTATTCATTTTCTCCTCGGCTACGAGCTTGCACACTCGCTGCCTAGCTAATGGCCGGGCGCTCATGACTTTCACGGCTTTTTGATGGCCGCTCTGCCTTCCTATCTCGTTTGGTTTCTTATTGTTACGCCTGGCCCGTGCTGCAAGTCCTTTGTGCTGATATCCCCTGCATCTTTCATCAAAGGGGATACGCGGGGGCCAGAGTGAGCTACTTGAACGCCCGCCCCGGGTTCCCGACTAGGGGCGGGACGCGGAGGCGGTGGGAGCGTAGGTCGGAGCGTTGCGGGTCAATTTGCGGATGAGAAATTCCTGCAGAAGATTGTTGGCGGCATTCGAGCCGATGGCGATTAGGGTATTTTCAAACGTCACCGTGGCGTCGCGATCCGAGTCCGGATAGTACAGATTGGAGATGCCGCCGGCCGCCAGGCTTCCGAGCATCGAGGAGTAATTGGCCTGCCAGCGTCCATTGTCGCCCTTACAGATCACCGCGTTGGCAATCGCGTAGAGAAACCGGGAGCGCCGCGTGCCGGTTCCTTTGTAAAAATACCGCGGATCCTGTTTGAAGACGGAAGGCAGTATGGCCCCGCCGATAAAAGTGCCGATGGCAGAGTCTGCATAGGACGCGCCGTAGCGCCTGGCATAACCTTTCGCGCCTTGCCCATAGCCGCTGAAAGCATTAGCCCCTTGCTGGATTCCCGCGATGGCCGCCGTCAGGCCAAAGTTGACCGGATCGATGGTGGACTTCCAAGCCAGCTCAAACTTCTGCTTCGGGTTGAGAGGAGCCGCGGCGGAGTTATACGTGACGTAGAAATTGGGAATCATGCCGAGGATGCGCTGCTTCTCTTCATCCTTGATCTCAGCCTCGGCTATTTCGACCGGGGTCATCGCGACCTTCACCTCGGTCGCGGCAGCGGCAAGGACCAGCTGGACCGGCGGCACCGTGTAGTCTTCGCCGGGATGCAGCATTCCCGAAGTCGTTTGCGGGGTGAATCCGGGCGAGATAATCGTAAGCCCGAAGGACCCCGGGGCGACGCCGGCAAAGTAGAATTGCCCATCGCCGTCCGACATCACGTCCCGGCTGGCGGATGAATCTTCGCGCGAAAGTTTCACGCGCGCCCCGGGGATGACGGCTCCCGTTCGATCGACGACGGTTCCGCTGATTGTTCCCGTCGTGGGTTCCGCCGGCCCCTGTTGCGGGGCGGTTGCATTCGGGGCGCCAGAGGGCTGCGGAGATTGCGCAAGAGCGGGAAAGGAGCAAAACAGGAGGACACCGAGCAAAGGTAAGCGGGGGCACAGCCAGGGCAGGCTCCCCCTGCCAGAGAGCAATCTCCAAAGGGTTCCACCCAAAGATTTCTTGCCAGAGCCTTTTCTTGCCGAGTTCACCGTAGAGCCTCTCTTTACTGTACGTCCGTATGCATACTTCCGACAAGGCTTTGACGGGCTAGACGTGCCCAAAGTTTCCACACTCGTGTTTTTGGATGATTTCGGCGAGTTTCGGGTTGGATGAATGGAAAAGGCGTGAGAGATTCCTTGCTACGCCGTCGGCCCGCCAAGCTCGGAAGACCCGCGACCACAGAAAAAGCAAGACGGCCGCCGTTACTCGGCAAGGAGGAGGTTCTGCGCGAACGGCCACTCGTCGTCGATCCACTGGGCATCGCACCGGAACCCGGTGCGCTCGGCCATTTCAGGGATTTCCTCGGCTTTGTATTTGTGGGAGCTTTCAGTCCAAATTGTTTCGTCCTCGTTGAGCACCATGCGCAGGTTCGCCGCGGGAATGCGCACGCTTTGCCGGCAAGTCGAGCGCAAATGCATTTCCACGCGGCGGTCCGCGTAATTCCAGCGCGCCTCGTGGCGAAAGCAGCTCAAGTCAAAATCGGCACCGAGTTCGCGGTTGATGCGTGCGAGCAAATTCAAATTGAATGCGGCGGTGACGCCTGCCGGATCGTCATAGGCCGGAAGTTGCAGCTCGACGGCTTTGTCCAAATCGGTGCCGAGGAGCAACGCGTCCCCGGCGCGGAGAGTAGCCCGAACTTCACGCAAAAACTCGTCGCCGGCATCGCGATCGAAGTTACCAATAGTGCTGCCGAGAAACAGCACCAAAACGTGGTCGCGCTCGCCACGCCCTTCGGCAACCGAACGCAAACCTTGGAGGTACGGCTGTTCGTAGCCGACCACGCTGACCATATCGATTTGCGCCAACTCCTTTTCGCATGCGGCCAGCGCATGCGGAGAGATCTCGATGGGGTAGTAATAGGTGATCTGCCGGCGCGATAACGCTTCCAGAATCCAGCGTGTCTTTTTTCCCGAGCCGCTGCCCAGCTCCGCAACGCGCAGAGGCGACGGCAACCGACCCACGATTTCAGCGGAATATTCCTTCAGCAAGCGCGTGTCCGCACGCGTCAGTCCGTATTCGGGAAGCACGCAGATGGCTTCGAATAGCGCGGAACCGACCTCGTCGTACAAGTATTTTGAGGGCAGCTCTCGCTGGCCGGGCTTGGTCAGGCTTTCCCGCACGTCGGCCACGAATTCCGACACGTGCTGCAGCGGTAAAGCAGGCGACGCCATAGTCCTCTCTTCCGAGCTGGGCCCCGGGGTCTGCTTAATCCTCGACGCAACGGAACGTTGCGTAAACGTACGGATAATGCGGTTGGAACCAATTACGGAACGAACGACGCAGCATACACGCGGCGGTGCGCGGCGATCCACCTTTCACGACGTAGTGCCGGCCGTCAAAGAAATTCGCGGAATAACCCGGATAGAAGGGCATTGGAGTGAATCCTGGAAACGGTGCGAACTCGGTGCGGGTCCACTCCCAGCCATTGCCGAGGAGATCGTAAACGCCGAAGGCGCTTGCACCCACCGGATGAGCGCCGACGGGAGAGGGGTCCCAGGAGCGAAAATCGAAATTGCCGTGGCGCTCCGACGGCCTCTCGTCGCCCCAGGGATAACGGCGTTCGTGCTCGCCTTTCGGCGTGCCGTATGCGGCGCGATGAAATTGCGCTTCGGTTGGGAGCTTGCGCCCGAGCCACTTGGCGTATGCCATGGCCTCAGCGAGGCTTACGTACACGGGCCACTCCTGGGGGAGACGGATTTCCCCAAACATGGTGCGATACAGCCAGAGATTGCCCTCGCTTCTCCAGAGCATTGGATGCTGAATGTTCTCTTTGGTTCTCCAGTCCCATCCCTCGGGGGTCCAAAGCGAGCGGTGCTGGTACCCGCCGGCCTGAATGAAACGCAAGAAATCATGGTTGGTTACGTTGTGACTCTCGATGGAGAACTCCGGAACGGCCTCTTCGTGCGAGGCAAATTCGTTGTCCCATCCGAATTCTTGTTCCTTTGAATCGCGGATCCCCAGAGTGGCGCGTCCTGCAGGAATTTCCACGAGCCGGTGCGTCTGTCGCAAGGCTTTCCAAGCGACACTCTCGGGCCGACAAACTTTCTTGCTCGCAGGCAGCCGGTGCAGCATGTACGTGAGGGTCTCGGCATGCATCAAGCGATGCTCGACAGCCACATGGAGCATTTGCAGCAAGTGGGGATGACCCTCCTCGGGACGTTCGAGCGCATGTTCGACTGCGGCGCCCAGTTCTTCGCGGACACGTTTCTTGTAGCGCTCGATTTCCCGGTGAGTCGGCCAATCCTCGGGCGTGTCTGCGGGCAATCCGCTGCCGATGGGGTCGATACCGAAGGCAAAAAGTTGATCGAAGGCGGGATGAAAGGAGCGCAAACCGAAGGCGCGCCGCGAAAGCAGGTTCCAGTCAAAGGCTTCGAGGTGGCCGACGTAGAATATGATGCGATGCCGCTCGGCGATGGGACGGTCGTACAATGCTTCTTCCCGAACGATTCGGAAGAGCTCATCGGTTCGCGCGCGGGCGTCAACCAAACGTGTATGGAGATCGTGACGAAACCGAGCGGGTGTTGCGGCGAGTGCTCCCATGGCGTTGACCCCTTCTTTTGATGCCAGATCCCAGAGAAGGATGCGCCAAAAATCGGCGTCGGGAGGCAAACTACATTACTATGTTCGCGCCCGGGCTTGAGGCTGTCAATCGAAATGAATGCGAATATCGAAAAACTTTCGGGAAATTTAATCGAATTTCGCGATGTGTCGTATCACCTAAACGATATTCCCGGCCGCGCCATCATTTCCGGCGTCTCGCTCGCAGTTCCGTTCGGGGAGACATTGGTACTGTTGGGGCGAAGCGGCAGTGGCAAGACTACGCTGCTGCGCTTGATTAACGCCATGTACCTCCCATCGCAGGGCGAGGTTCTGGTGCAAGGTCGGCCGACGGTCGAGTGGGATGCGATTCGGCTGCGGCGGGGGATTGGCTACGTAATCCAGGAAGCAGGGCTCTTTCCGCATTTCACGGTGGCGGAAAACGTGGGCCTAGTACCGTCACTGGAAAAATGGGATCGCCAGCGCGCGGCGGCGCGAGTCGCGGAGTTGCTGAGGCTGGTGGGGTTGGATTCCGCGGAATTTGCCAAAAGGCACCCGCGCGAGCTTTCCGGAGGCCAGCGACAGCGTGTTGGCGTGGCGCGCGCGCTGGCAGCCGATCCGCCGATTCTGCTGATGGACGAGCCTTTCGGCGCGCTCGATCCCGTGACGCGCGCGGAGCTGCAAAGGGAGTTTAAGGCGCTGGCACAGAGGCTGCAAAAAACGATCGTGTTTGTCACGCACGATTTGCGTGAGGCGCTTCTGCTGGCTTCGCGCATCGTACTGCTGGACACGGGGCGCATTGTGGCCGTGGCGCCGCCGCAGGAATTTCTTCGGATGGATCATCCCGAGGTGCGCGCTTTCGTTGCCGCATTGCAAGGCGTGCGGGGAGCGCCCGCATGAACGGGCCTTCGAGCTATTGGTCATTCTTCGCCGAGCACCGCGCGGAGATTCTGAGCGCCACAGCGGACCACCTATTGCTTGTGGTGATCGCGATGCTCATCGCCATGGCCATCGCCGTTCCGCTGGGCATGTTCATCGTCGAGCGGCCCGCGCTGCGTGCGATGTCGATTGGCATGGCCAATATATTTCAAACCATCCCGAGCTTGGCCCTTTTTGGTTTGCTGATTCCCATTCCGTTCATCGGGGGAATTGGCAGGCGCACGGCTATTGTCGCGCTGGTGCTGTACGCACTTCTGCCGATTTTGCGGAACACTTATGTGGGTCTCAGCGGGATCGATCCGGCGGTGCTCGAAGCCGCGGAGGCCATGGGCATGACCTCGGCGCAGATTTTGCTTCGTGTGCGCTTTCCGCTGGCCCTCTCGGTGATTCTTGCGGGGATTCGAACAGCGACGATCATTACCATCGGGGTGGCCACGATCGCCGCAGAGATTGGCGCGGGAGGGCTGGGCACATTTATTTTTCGCGGCGTTGCGCTCGTGAGTGATTCGCTTATTCTTGCGGGAGCGATACCGGCGGCGCTGCTCGCGCTGCTCGCGGATTTTCTGCTCGGATTGCTCGAGCGGCGGTTGAAGGTCACCTAGAAATGCGCCGATGCCACACTCGGTTTGTTACTCCCCGGGATATCGAGAAACAGGTTTCGCGCTACGCCCGCCTCGGCGGGCAGGCTCGGGCCGACACCCCCATCAAGCACCGCCGCATCTTCCAGGTCTCCCTGCTGGTTTGCTGTCTGTGGCTGGGCAACGTGGCCTGGTTGGTTTCCGGCTGCATGAAGACCAGGCAATCGAGAATCACGATCGGCTCGAAATTCTTCACCGAGCAAGTGGTGCTGGCAGAGCTTTTGGCGCAGCACATCGAAGCGAGGACCGGCATTCCGGTGATTCGCAAGACGAATCTCGGGGGCACGTTGCTGGTCCACAAAGCGCTGCTTTCCGGCGACCTTGATCTCTATGTGGAATACACCGGCACGGCGCTGACCACCGTGCTGAACGAGAAACCCCAAGGCACGCCTGCGGACGTCTACAATCGCGTGAAGAAGCTTTACGCGGAGAGATTTGGTTTGGAAGTGCTGGAGCCGCTGGGTTTTGAGAATACCTTTGCCATGGTGATTCGCGGGGACGACGCGAGAAATCTGCACGTCAACACGCTCTCCGATCTTGCTTTGGTTGCTGCCCGGTGGCGCGTGGGCGTGGGTTACGAATTTCTTGAGCGGCCTGACGGGTTCCCCGGCCTTTCTGCGCGTTACCATCTGCAGTTCGCGGGATCTCCGAAGGTCATGGATCTCGGCCTGATTTATCGCGCGCTTGTGGAGCATCAGGTTGACGTGGTGGCCGGCAATTCGACGGATGGTTTGATAGACGCGCTCGGCCTCGTGCCGCTGGTCGATGACCTGCACTACTTTCCGCCTTATGACGCCGTGCCGATTGCGCGGGAATCCACGCTCGAACGGTTTCCGCAGTTGCGCGGGGCGCTTGCCGAGCTTGGCGGCAAGCTTTCGGCGGGCGACGTTCGCAAACTCAACTATGCCGTTGACGCGCAGCACCAGGATGCTGCCGCAGTGGTGCGAAAATTTCGCTCGGAAAAAGGCTTGTAAGTTTTGACGCCGCTTAGACGGACCAGCCCTGGCGGTACTCGCGCCGCAGGTAGTCGTTCGCCTGCGGCAGGTTGGTAACGCGCATGTTTTCGCCGTCGTAGAAGATTTTTCTTCCTGCTCTCAAAGCAACGACGCCGAGCAGCATCACTTCCGTGAGCCGGGCGGCGTACTCGAACGGGCAGGACGGTGTGGTCTTGCCCTTGGCTGCCTCCACCCAGTTCATTTCGTGCGCTTCTCCGGGAATGCGTGGCAACTTTTGCGGCGGCTTGCCAAACGAATCGCTGAGTGACTTAGGCAGCAAGCGCGGATGCAGCCCGTAGGTATCGTGCAACAATTTGCCTTTGCTGCCGATGAGCAACGCGCCGCCTTCCTGCTTGAGCTCTTCGTCACCCAGCTCGGCGGGCTTGTTAGGCATCAAGCCGCCGTCGTACCAGGTTAGTTTCACCGGCGGCAGTGGCCCCCGTGCGGGGAATTGGTAGAAGGTCATCGTCGCTTGCGGATAAGACGCGCCGTTGAAAGGCGTGGAGACTGTTTCTACACTCGTAGGCATCCCCAAGTTCAGCGCCCACATCGAGTGGTCGATCAGATGCGCGCCCATGTCGCCGATGGCCCCGACGCCCCAATCCACCCAACCTCGCCAGTTAAAGGGATGGTAGATAGGGTGATACTCGGTGTTTGGCGCGGCAGCGCCGAGAAAAAGATCCCAGCGCAGGGTGTCGGGAACGGGGTAGTTGCCTGCCATAGCCGCAGCCAGCCGCAAATTCACGCCCTGGCCGTTCCAGCGAAGCTTGTCCGCCGGCTCCTTGAGCGCTTCCGGGCGCGGAACGCCCTGAGGCCAAAATCCAAGAGGACGGTTGGTCCAAATATGTATCTCGCGCACCTCGCCGATCGCCCCGGCCCAAATATATTCGACGGCGGTACGCGCGTCGTCCATGGAATGGCCCTGGTTGCCCATCTGCGTGGCGACTTTGGTTTCTTTCGCAGCGTGCGCCATCTTGCGGGCTTCCTCGACCGACCAGGTCAGCGGCTTCTGCACATAAACGTGTTTGTGCAGATCCATGGCGGCGAGGGCGACGGGCGCGTGCATGTGATCGGCGGTGGCCACCAGCACGGCATCGATGTCTGTTTGGCGTTCCAGCATCTCGCGGTAATCTTGGTAACGCTTGGCTTTCGGCAGCTGCTCGGTTTTGAGGCGAATCATCCCGTCGAGCCGGGCTTTCGCTTTCACACGATCAAATTCCGCCGCTGGCTGGCCTGACGCTGGCACTGGGTCCGGATGCTCCAAGCGGTCTCGCAGCCTCTGGATGTCGGAGTCCAAGCGCTGGAAACCGCTGTCCGCATAGCCCCAGTCGACATCGCAGAGGGCGACAATGTTTTGGCTGGCAAGGTTGATGAGGTTCTGGCGACCCATGCCCCCAACGCCGACGCCAGCGATGTTCAGCAGATCGCTGGGCGGTGTGAAACCTCGTCCGAGCACGTGGCGCGGCACCAATGCTGCGGCTGCGCTACCGGCTGCGGCGGTGCTCAGGAATCTCCGGCGCGTCAGTCCCTTCCCTTCGTTGCCGCCTTTCGCCTGGTCTCTTCTCTGCCTCTTCTCTTCTTTTATCTCTTCTCTCATAATCTCTCCCGTATCCCTCCCGGCGGAGACATTATCCCTCGACTCGCGATCCTTGGCGACAGCACAATTCTCCCTGGGATTACGGCCTCGCGGGCATCGCCCGATCGCGGGATTCTGCGCACGCGAGCGGTCTGGTTGTTGGGTAGAAGAGTCGGCCGAACGCCCACGGAAGCGAATGATGGACGTTGTTGGGGGAGCGGACCCTGCTGATGGGGGATGGTGGAAACGTCGGCATCCTACGAAGCCAGCTCCGCGCCACCATGCCACCCGAGCGAAGCGCGTTGAGGCATGAAACATGAAACGCGGGAAAATTTTGTTGCTGGGCTGCCTGGCGCTCGTCGTACTCGGCGCGATCTACGAAGCTCGACTGATTCGCAGAGGCTTTGGCACCACCGAAGAGCCCTCAGGCATCGAGAAGATCGTGGCGCGCACGGTGCGCAATCTCTCCATTCCGCCGCGCGCACGCAAAGAAACCAATCCGTGGAAAGCTACCCCGGAAACCCTAGAAGAAGGTCGCGATCATTTCCTCGCCCGCTGCGCCGTTTGTCACGGTACCGACGGCTCCGGTGTAACCCAAGTCGGCCGCAATCTCTACCCTAAGCCTCCCGACCTGCGCGCGCCCCAGACCCAGGAGCTTACGGACGGGCAAATCCACTACATCATCCAGAAGGGCGTGCGACTCACAGGTATGCCTGCGTGGGGCCACCCGCACGACGAAGCCGACAAGGAAGGCTGGAAACTGGTGCTGTTCATCCGGAGCCTTCGCCCGCTTTCCGGCGCTGAGCAGTCCGAGGAGCAGGCCGCCGCC
Source organism: Candidatus Acidiferrum sp. (assembly GCA_036262755.1). Lineage (GTDB taxonomy): Bacteria > Acidobacteriota > Terriglobia > Acidiferrales > UBA7541 > Acidiferrum. The sequence continues at coordinate 4,467 of DATAIH010000033.1, read as the reverse complement.
CGAACGGCGCACTACACCGGTTCTCGAGCGTGCGCCAAGTGCCATCAAGAGATTTACGATCGATGGAAAGAAACACCGATGGCCAACGTCGTGCGTGATCCGCGCGAGCATCCGGAGGCCATCCTCCCGAATCTCGCGAGCGACCCGTTCGCCGAATTCTCTAAGGACCAGGTCGCCCTGGTGTACGGGAGCATCTGGAAGCAGCGGTACTTCACGCGAATTGGAGATGACTATTATCCGCAGCCTGCGCAGTGGGACGTCACCCGTCATGTCTGGCGGCCGTACTTTGTTGCCAAGGGCACGGATTGGTGGGAGCCGTTTTATCCGCCCGACAATATGCGGCGCCCCACAGGTCCAACCTGCGATGGCTGCCATTCGGTGGATTACAACATTCGGACCAAACAAGTCGCGGAGTGGAACGTCGGGTGTGAACGCTGCCACGGACCGGGAAGCGAACACGCGGCGCATCCAACCCGTGGCAATATCATCAATCCGGCACAGATGGACTATGTCGATGCCACTGACACGTGCATCCAGTGCCACTCGCAGGGCCGCCCTCGCGACAATCCGATTGAAGGTAAATACTACGATTGGCCCGTTGGATATCGTGTGGGCCTGCACCTTCGCGATTTTTGGCAGCTCGAGGAGCACACGCTTGGACAAACCACATTCACCCATTTTGCGGACGGCACGGGGCACAAGAACCGGATGCAAGGCAACGATTTTGTACAAAGCCTGATGTATCGCCGTGGCATTACCTGTTTCACCTGTCACGAGGTGCACGGAACGGGTAATTATGCCGAGCTACGTAAACCGGCCGATCAGCTTTGCCTCGATTGCCACGGGCCGCTGTCTCCCAACGGTCCCCGCGCGTCCACGCTCGAGGAGCATACGCATCACAAGAAAGGCTCGACGGGCAGCCAGTGCGTCGCATGCCATATGCCTAAGATCGCGACCACGCTCGGGGACGTGAAAGTGCGAGCGCACACGTTTGCGTTTTTGTCTCCGGCGATGACTGACAAGTACCAGATTCCGAACCCCTGCACTTCCTGCCATGCGGACAAGTCCACGGCCTGGGCGCTCGAAGCGCTGCGGCAGTGGCCCGAGCGGTCGCCCTGGCGGCTTGAATAGTTTTTCTTTGTATTCGGCATTGCTTGGGAATAGTCTTACAATCCTTTTCCGTGCTGCTCGCCCGCGCCCTGTTGCGCGAAGCGCAAGAGCGCGGGGCCCGGACTGAACTTGCCTTGCGGGAGGTCCCAGTGAACTTCAGGATGAAGAAAACCATCACCATCCGCATTTTTGGCGTCTGCCTCCTTGCCGGCCTGAGTGCTGCCAGCGCTCACGCGCAAACGCAGACACCTTCGCCGGCGCTGCTGGTCCTCGACAAAGAGGACAACATGCTTTCCATCATCGATCCGGCCACCGCGAAGACGGTCGCGCGCATTCCCACCGGTGAGGGCCCGCACGAAATAGCGGCTTCCGACAACGGCAAGCTGGCGTTTGTCGCCAACTACGGCGCGAGAACGCCGGGCAACACGATTTCCGTGATTGATGTGACGGCGCAGAAAGAGTTGCGCCGGCTAGACCTCGGGGCGTTGCGCCGCCCGCATGGAATCACTTTCGCCGACGCCAAGGTTTGGTTCACGGCGGAACAGAACCGGCTGATCGCGCGCTACGATCCCGCTTCGAATCAGATTGACTGGATTCTGGGCATCGGGCAGAACGGCACGCACATGCTGATCTTTTCAAAGGATCGATCGCAAATGTTCACCTCCAACATCCGATCCGATTCGCTTACGTTGCTCGAGCGCAGCAGCGATGCTGTTGATTGGACCGCCACGAACATTAGCGTCGGCAAAGGTCCCGAAGGCGGGGACATTTCGCCCGACGGCCGTGAATACTGGGCCGCCAATTCCGGCGACGGAAGCGTCTCGATCATTGACATCGCCGCCAAAAAAGTTGTCGAGACCCTTAACGTTCAGACGGGCCGCTCGAACCGCCTCAAGTTCAGTCAGGATGGGAAGCTGGTGCTCGTGTCGGACCTCGCAAACAACGCGTTGTTGGTGCTCGATGCAGCTTCCCGTAAACAAGTAAAGCGTCTCAATCTTGGCCGCCAGCCGGAGGGGATTCTTATCGCTCCCGATGGCTCGCGGGCTTATGTCGCCGTTGCCGGGGAAAACGCGGTGGCCGTGCTGGATTTAAAGACGCTGGAGGTAACCAGTCGCATTCCCACCGGGCAGGGCCCGGACGGCATGGCCTGGGTGGTTCGTCATTGAGTGCTGGGAAAAAGGATGAGAGATACTGAAATTGAGCCGCAGCAATTGAAGCGCTTTGCGATTCCTGCTTTGTTGCTTGGTTCGCGGCGTCGACGGCGATGGCCATGAGCGTGACGTCATCTTGCAGGTGTGCGTCGCCGCAACTCCTTACACTTTCAAGCAACCTTCGATTGAGAGCGGAGGGCGCTTCCGCGGCGAGCTTCTCCAGCAGACCCGTCAGCCGCTCTCCGCCGAGTTGTTCCCCGTCTGCTTTGCCCGCATCGGTAATACCGTCGGTGAACAGCAGCAAGCGATCACCCGGAGCGAGTTGTACGTGAGAGTTTTGAAATTGATTGCTAGCGCGCCGACAGGTGTTGCGTTTGACGGCTGGGAGCCGCTAGACTGCGCGCATGAAACAATCGCAAATATCCCTCGCCATGGTCTTGACTTTTTTCTGTGGGGCAATGCGGACCGATGCGCAGCAACCCAAGTCTATTTTCTATATGACCCGCGAGCCTGGCTCTGTACGTTCGTTCCTGGCTCATGCGGACAAAATCGATATCCTCTCCCCCAATTGGTATGCGGTGGATTCAAGCGGCCTGCTTTCCGGCGGTCCAAATCCGGAGGTGATGGAAACGGCGCGCCTGGACCACGTGCCGGTCATGCCGCTGGTGGTCAACGGAGGCTTCGCGCAAGAGGAAGTGCACAAGTTCTTCGCGAATACTACGGCGCGCCAGCAAGCCATCGCTGCTATGGTTCGAGCCTGCAAAGACAACGGCTACGTCGGCTTCCAGTTGGATCTGGAAAATGTGAACTGGACGGACCGGGATGCGCTTTCCGACTTCGTGCGCGAAACTGCGGCGGCATTCCACAAGGACAACCTCCAGCTTTCCATCGCCACCATTCCGAACGCGCCGGGGCATCCGGGAGAAACGGGATTCTCGACTTGGATTTATCAGAATTGGCGCGGGGCTTATGATTTGAAAGCCATCGCACAATCGGTGGATTTTGTCGCCTTGATGACCTATGACCAGCACACGACCTGGACCGTGCCCGGTCCCGTCGCCGGATGGAACTGGACCGTCGGCAACCTCGACTACGCGCTCAAAGTCGTGCCGCCGAAGAAGCTGGCCCTGGGAATTCCTTTGTATGGCTACCACTGGTTTACCGGCACTCCTACCAAGGCTACCGACAAAACCGGCGATAAGCGCAACCCGACGGCCAACTACATTTCCACCGATGACGCGCTGGACCTGGCCAAAGCCTACGGTGCACACCTTGAGTGGGATCCCGCGGACCGGACGGCGTGGTTCTATTTTTACAGAGACGATGAGCGCGAGTGGATCTTTTATACCGATGTACGCACCTTCAAAGAGCGCTATGCGCTGGTGAAGGATCGCGAGCTGTATGGCTTTGCATCGTGGGTGCTCGGAAGCGAGGACACCGGAATCTGGTATCTGCTCCCAAGCCACAAATGATTTGCCTTTGGCTCGTATGAAGAAAATGGTCGCTCCCTAAAGCCGATTCCCGTAGTCACAACCAATATGGAGCTTGGGAATCCAGGCTCGTTTAGGCTAGCCTCCGAGCGAGACGGAGGCCGGCCTTGCCACCTCCAGCGGCTGGAGTATCGGTACGCAATGCGAAAGGTGAGGATTCTCAACGGATCTTAGCCTGCCTGCGCGGAGCGTTCGAGGAATTTCGGGAGCACTACACGCCCGAGGCGTTCCTTGAGACGGTGCTCACTCCGAGCACGCCGTGAGCGTCTCCAAGCAATGAGCGTCTTCGTGGCGGTCAATTCCCGGGAGCAAGTTGTCGGCACGATTGCCTCAAGCGTGGTCAGTTTAGAGGAAGGGCACCTTCGGGGGATGGCGGTGTTGCCCGCGATGCGCGGTTCGGGAATAGCCGCGCAATTACTCCGGCGGGTGGAAGCAGAGCTGGCGCAGTTCAGGTGCGCGAGCGTAACGCTCGATACCACCGAGCCGCTCCTTCGGGCGATGCGCTTTTACGAAAAACACGGCTACCGGCGTTCCGGAAAAACCAAGGACTTCTTCGGGATGCTCTTGATCAGCCGGCAAGTCTCGAGGGCTAACCAAGGCTCAAGCCAGGAATCAAGCGCATCAGATAGCACATCAAACGCGGCAGTTTTAGAGCTTTGTAATGAGTGACTTGCGAGCGGCTATGTATGAACTATGAAGCAAGAAAGGGCTGACGT
>DATAIH010000032.1:0-20936 GCA_036262755.1 Candidatus Acidiferrum sp. | reverse complement strand
GGGACTGCCGTTTTCAAGCGGCAGCGGAATGTGCTACGCTCCTCCCGGTAACTCCCGTCGGTGAACCTGGACTGGGTTCGCGTGAAACTGGTTCGACGAGGCTACAAGCCCAAGACTCGAATCTGCCGACGTAAAGCTACAAAGTACGCGAAGCCGCCCGAATTTATGTGGCGGAGCTGTCACCTTAAGGGAAGGAACTAGCGCGCGCGGCTAGCGCTGGTTTGTCTCGCGCTTGGCCGGCGCCAATTCGACGGGCTTCCCGTGAGGCGTGTGGCGGTAGGCGTCGGCCCAGGCCTGTTTTCTCGCGAGCATCGCCGCCGGATCTGAAAGCCCCTTGGCGGTGACCAGGCGCTCGAGCGCTCGGAGCCAATATTCGTAATAGCGCGAGCCATCGTCGGGTTCACCGCGACCGGCGGCGGATTCGAGCTCTTCGGCGAGAGCCGCGGCCCACTCCTTCCACGTGAAATAGCCCAACTCGGAAAGTTTGACGGCGAGGGCAAAGGCTTGCGCTTGCCAAGGCTCGGCGAAAACCGGCCCTTCGGCATCGCGCGGCAACGGCGGCAGCACGGCGAGGCTCTCGGGCGAAGGGACGGGATCAGGCCGGTTCAAGGTAGTCGTCCCACAGGTCGACGTAAACAGAATCCTTTGGCGCGGCTTGCTGGCCCCACAACTCGCGCGCCGCGAAACGCACCGAGTAGACGTGCTGCGGCTTCTCACCGAGAAAATGCGCGTGGGTGTCGGGAAAGACGTATACCCCGTGGTCGAGATAGACTGTGCCGACCTTGCCTCGCGCGTACCGCGGCAGCCGCGTGTGACCGGTCGGATGGATATTGCGGGCCCTCACCGGCTGGCCCACTTGGAAACGCGGGCACACCTTTACGTCGCGGTGCGCATGAATACGATTCGGGAGCGCCGCCGGGATTTTATCGGCGGTCAGCGGCGGCGAGGCCTTAGGCTCGCCCGGCGCGGGCACACCGCTTGCAATCTCGGCAGCGGTAACCAATCCGCTCCTAACCAGCAAATCGAGCAAACCCGAAAGCCATTGCCCGTAGTAGCTGACACGCAAATAATCGGCCGGGGGCAGGACCTCCCTCGAGTGACGGAAGGCATCCAGGTTCCACTTGCCCCACGCGCCCGCGGCAATAAACATTGCGAAAACCCGTGACTCCCACCGCGCGTGAAACACAGGCTCGTTCTTCTCGTATTCGATCGGCCCCATATCTTGCATGCCGCCCATATCATGAATGCCGCTCATGATTTGCCTCCGCCCTCGGGAGGCGCAACTCTGGCGACGCCGACCATCGCATCGCGAGTCACTAGTGCGGCCAGCTGCTCTTCACTCAGATTTTCCGTCCCTGCGGGGCGCTCCGGCAACACCAGATAGCGCAACTCCGCGGTACTGTCCCATACTCGCACTTCCACATCTTCCGCCAATTCCAGCCCGAACTCACGGAGTACGCCGCGAGGATCAATCACCACGCGCGACCGATAGGGCGCAGACTTGTACCAGACCGGCGGCAGGCCAAGGACTGGCCACGGATAGCACGAGCACAGAGTACAGACAATTACGTTGTGGACCTTCGGCGTGTTCTCAACGACTAGCATTCGGTCGCCCTGGTTGCTCGCATAGCCGAGCTCGGCGATGGCGCTGGTGGCATCCGCTAAAAGGCGCGCCTTGTACCCTGGATCGGCCCACGCACGCGCCACCACACGGGCACCGTTGCGCGGGCCGATTTTGTTTTCGTAAGTATCGACCAGCGCGTCGAGTGCGTTTCGATCTACTATGCCTTTTTCCACCAGCAGAGATTCCAGGGCCTTCACGCGGAGGGTCGGGTCGGAAGGAACAGCCTGATGTTCCTGATGGTGGTGCTCGTGGGCCGCGTTAGCAGTCATGGTTCGTGCTCATCTCTTGTGCTGCCATGCGGGAGAAGATACTACGGCAACGCAAGTTTCGGGATGGAAATATTGCCCTTACCTCCCGGCAGCTCTGGCCGAGCGTGCTAGGCAACGGCGCATAGGCTCAAGCGTCTCGCAGGCCGCCGTCGGGAAGCCGCCAAATTCACGCCAAAGCCAAAATCACGTTACAATTGACAAGAGTGCTTACGCAGATTGCAGGCTTTGACTCAGCGGCAACCCGCCATCCGCGCCGCAAGACCTACGGCGTGAAGGTCGGACACGTCCAGGTGGGCGAGGGTGCGCCCATTGTTGTGCAGTCCATGACCAATACGGACACTGCCGACATTGCGTCCACCTTCAAGCAAACCGTCGAACTCGCCGAAGCCGGCTCCGAAATCGTGCGTTGGACGGTGAATGTGCCTGAAGCGGCTGCGGCCGTGCCTGAGATCAAGAAACGCCTGCTCGACCTCGGCTGCCGCGTGCCAATCATCGGCGACTTCCACTACAACGGCCACGTACTGCTGACCAAGTATCCGGAATGCGCCAGGCAACTCGATAAATACCGCATCAATCCGGGCAACGTCGGCGCAGGGCAGCGCCGCGACGAGCAGTTTTCCACCATCTGCAAAGTCGCGCGTGACAACGGCAAACCGGTGCGCATCGGCGTGAATGGCGGCTCGCTCAACCAAGAGCTGGTCATGCGCAAGATGCAGGAGAACACCGACCAAAACCTCGGCAAAGACTCCGAAGAGATCATCAACGAGTGCATGGTCATTTCCGCGCTGGAATCGACGGAACTTGCCCTCGAATCCGGCTTGCGCCAGGACCAAATCATCATTTCGTGCAAGACCTCGCGGCCCCGTGACCTGATTACCGTGTACCGCGATCTTTCCGCGAAGACCGAGCAACCTCTGCACCTCGGCCTCACCGAAGCCGGCATGGGGATGAAGGGCCAGATCTGGTCGGCGGCGTCTCTCGGAGTGCTGCTTTACGAAGGCATCGGCGACACGATTCGCATCTCCCTGACCCCGCGCCCCGGCGGCGACCGTCGCGAAGAGGTGTACGCGGCCTGCGAACTGCTTCAGGCGCTGGGGCTGCGTTCCTTCGCCCCGAGCGTGACCGCCTGTCCCGGCTGCGGCCGCACCACCAGCACCACGTTCCAGGAATTGGCCGAGCGCATTCAGGGCTACATTCGCGACAACATGCCCGTCTGGAAAACGCAGTACGAAGGCGTGGAAAGCATGACTCTGGCCGTGATGGGCTGCATCGTGAACGGCCCGGGAGAATCGAAAGCCGCCAACATCGGCATCAGCCTGCCCGGCACCGGCGAAGCCCCGCGCTGTCCGGTCTACATCGACGGCAAGAAGGATGTCACCCTCGAAGGCACGTACGACGAACTCGCCGCGGCCTTCCAGTCCCTCGTTGACAACTACATCGCCAGAAAGTACCCGCGCAAAACCGCCGAACTGTCAGCGCGCTAGGGCGATCCAGTTAAGGGCCGCAGCAATGTGGAAAAGGATTCGCGCTTACATTGTTGGGATTCCGCTGATTTTCATCGGACTACTCCATGCATACACTTGGTACGTCTCCCGCCAAATGCACCTCGTGGCACGCAGGGGCCTCGCCGAGATAGCCGCACGAGAGGCTGCTCTTGCTTCGTTAGGTGACATAGCCCTGGATCCTGCGACTGTGACGCTAGCCGATTTGGAACGGAGCCTGCACCAACCCAACCTCTCATTGCCTGGGGGGCACAACACAACAAGAATTGGCTGGGCATGCGCAGCCAATGATTGCGAAGCGTGGGCCTCCTTTCTGCAAACCCCGGGAACGAAACTCGACGCGAGCGCAAGGGCCGTGGTTCTGAGTGTAAGGGATCATGTAATGCAAAGGCGCCTGCACCAGGTATCGATTGGAGGAGTTTATTTCGGGGAGCCCGTTTCAGAAATGCTTGCGTACTGCAACAGGCGAGGTTATGGAGAGACGCTAGCTTATCACCGGATCAAGTGGGACAAGGATTGGAGCGTGATTTGGACTGAGGCGAGCGGGGGCAGAGTCTTTTCCTTGATCTTCCTTAATGACAACCTGATCAAGAGGGTCGAAGCGACTCGGGCTGGGCGTACCCAAAGTTAAGGCTTAGGTTTTGTCTCTCGAACAGATTTGTCGAGGAACGCCGCCGCCTAAGGCAACGCGCCAAGTGGGGCGTGGGCACGGCCGCGAGCCCTTTCTTCGGGCGCCTCTTGCCGATGACGCGGAGAAGCTACATATCGAGGCCGGTTTTCGGTCGCCTCGCACCGGTTACGCCAACCGCCGACTTTTACGACTCTGCGTGAATTTCGCCTTGACGCCAATGCCGAGCCCTCCGGCGAAAGCAGTTTGCCACGCTCCGGTTAGCGATCTTTCCGTTCCGCAGCGCGCTCACGCGCGGCTCCCCGAGTATCTGCACTTCCTTCTGCGAATACTTCTGTCCGGAAGGATTGCAAAACCTTCCTGAGTTGCCCTCTCGAGCGGTAGCCGCAAGCGCTGGATTTGGTCGACTTAGGATTCTGGAGGTGATCCGCGGTTCGCCTACGGCAGACGCGGCGATTCGAGTGTAGCGACGCTGCGCAATTTTTCGAGCAGCGTCGTTCGTGCCCGCGAATAGGCTTGCCGGTCCTCCAGCAACTGGTAGGCCCAGTGCGCGCCCATGGCGATGGCGTGAACCTCAAACGCCAGTCGCGTCGGGTCCACCTTCGGGTCGACATGCCCGGCTTTCTGGGCTTCATAAATCGCGCGAGTGATGACCCCAATCCACTCGTGCATGATCGCGGCGATGCGGTCCCGCACCACGCCGCGCCGGCTGTCGAATTCAAATGACGCGGCGCTGAAGAAACACCCGCCCTTGAAGACGTTCCGCTCCACCAGAGCCAGCCACAGGTCGATAATCTTCCAAAGCCGCGGCATGCCCCTGCGCGCCTTGATGGCCGGCCGCGTCACCTGCTCGATGAACATCTGCCGCGCCTTTTCGACGGTCGCTAACTGCAGCTCTTCCTTAGACCCGAAATGCGCGAAAAGCCCGCTCTTGCTCATGCGCAGTTGTTCGGCAAGCGAACCTACCGTAAGGCCTTCCAGGCCCTCGACGGAAGCGATATCCACGGCTCGTACAAGGATAGCTTCCCGCGTGCGCAGCCCCCGGGGTTGCTGGCGCGCCACAATCTTTTTTCGTGAGGGGCTGGCGGTCTGCTCCACCGGGAGAATATAGCACAAGGAAATAAATAGCACGAACGTTCGTGTTTGTGCTATGCTCCCTCCCCTGAGACTCGGGCTATGGGCCATCCTACGCATCGCCGCCTTTTGCTCCTCTTTTCCCTGCCCTTGCTCGCCCTGGCCATTCCGTTCGCCGCGCCCGCGCAAGAAATCCCTCTCGCGCACTGCGACTCCCTGCCGCTGATCGAAGTGAAGGTCGCCGACCACCCCCGCTGGTTCCTGGTCGACACCGCGGCCACCTCCATGTTGAACCTTGCATCGTTTGCCGAGGGCTCCTCCCGGGACATCCGCGTCACCTCTTGGACCGGCACGCTCGCTACCAGCGCCAAGGAAGTCACGATCGAAGGATTGGAAATCGGTCGAACGAAGGTGGCCAAGCTGTCGCTACCCGCGATCGACCTCTCTGCCATCGGAAACGCCTGCGGAGGGAAAATCGACGGGATCCTGGGCGCCGATCTTCTTCAGAAGATCGCCGCGACCATAGATCTAAAACGTCAAATCTTGCATGTCACCACCGCTGACGAAGTCCGCGCAGCCCAACTCGCGTCGGAAATGCAGCGCGACACGGCGCGGTGCACTAAGGCTTTCAACGAATCGGACGAAAAGACTTTTGGCGACTGCCTCGATCCCAAAATCGTTATGTTCACAACCAAGGAGGAACTCTACGGGCGGGAAAGAGTCGCCGACTATTTTCGCGAGCGCTATTTTCATCAACTTTCCCCATCACGGCTCGAGATCCATGAAAGCGCCTTTCACACCATTGGCGACGCGGTGTGGTACGAGTACGAGTTCACCATCGATTCGGCGCGTGGCAGGCTGCACGGCCGCGGCGTCGCCATGTGCAAGAAAACCGATGGCCGTTGGCGCATGGCCAGCATGCACCACTCCGAGGTTCAATTCGAACCTAACGTGGCCTCGGGGGTGGACCGCTGAAATCGGGCAGAAGGGAGGATTCCCTCTTTCCGTTTACCGGCGCATGCTAGAATTTTGAATTCGCCCGTTCGTACTGACCGAAATGGGGAAAGGCACGCATGAAAATCAGCCGGGAAGACGTGCTGCGCGTGGCGGAGTTGGCTTATCTGGATTTGAGCGCTGCCGAGCTCGAGACCTACCGCGCGCAAATTGATGAAATTCTCGAGTACATCGGCAAGCTGAACGAGCTGGACACTTCGAAGGTCGAGCCCATGGCTCAGGTGTTGGCCGATGAGCAAACCGCCGACGCCACCTTGCGCGAGGACTTGATCGTGCCTTGTGCCGTGGCCGAGGAGGTTCTGCGTCACGCGCCCGACCCCGAGCCGCCGTATTTTCGCGTTCCCAAGGTGATTGAACGGTAGCTGCTCCTCGGAGTCGTCTCTTGTGGAGCGCGGCATGCTGCTTGGCGGCATGGGGCCGGTACGGAGAAAAACAATTGTCTACCCCCTGGACCATCGACGGCGTCAAGGAAGCCCTCGCCGCAAAGAAAATCTCGGCGCGCGAGCTGCTGGCGGATTTCTACAGGCGCATCGAAGCAAGAAATGCCGCACTGAACGCGTACTTGGCTCTCACCCGGGAGCGTGCCGAACGCCAAGCCGACCGCATCGACGCCCTCGTAGCGGCCGGCAGTCCCCTGCCTCCGCTGGCGGGGGTACCAGTGGCCATCAAGGACGTGATCAGCACCCGTGGCACGAAAACCACCTGCGGTTCGAAGATTCTCGAGAATTACATTCCCCCGTACGATGCGACCGCTGTCGAGCGGCTCGAAGCCGCCGGGGCGGTTCTTCTGGGCAAGACCAATTGCGACGAATTCGCCATGGGCAGCTCCAACGAAAACTCCGCTTACGGTCCGGTGAAGAATCCGCTCGAACTGGACCGCGTACCGGGCGGCTCGAGCGGTGGCTCGGCCGCCGTGGTGGCTGCCGGCCTTGCCGTTGCCTCACTGGGAACCGATACGGGTGGCTCCATCCGCCAGCCCGGCTCTTTCTGCGGCATTCCCGCCATGATGGGCAGCTACGGCCGCGTTTCGCGCTATGGCCTGATTGCCTTTGCTTCCTCGCTGGACCGGATTGGCCCGTTTGCCACCAGAGTCCGCGACGTCGCCGCCGTACTTCAAGTCATCGCCGGGCGTGATCCCCACGATTCCACCTCGACCACCGCTCCTGTTCCTGACTACATTGCTGAACTCGGGAAACCTCTGAAGCGCCCGCGTCTCGGCATTCCCAAAGAGTACTTCGCCGAAGGCATGGACGCTCACGTCCGCACGAAAATCGAGGCAGGCATTGCGCTCTTCCGGAAACTCGGCTGCGAAGTCGTAGACATCCGTATGCCCCACACCGACTTTGCGATCGCAACGTATTACATCATCGCCACCGCCGAAGCGAGTTCCAACCTGGCGCGCTACGACGGCGTACGCTTCGGACTCCGCGTGCCCGGCGATTCCCTTCTGGCCATGTATCGCAAGACCCGCGGCGCTGGCTTCGGGCCGGAAGTGAAGCGCCGTATTGTGCTAGGCACCTACGTGCTCTCCGCCGGCTACTACGACGCCTACTATCTAAAGGGTCAGAAGGTCCGCGCCCTCGTCGCCGAGGACTTCCGTGATGCCTTCACGAAGGTGGATGCGATCCTGACGCCCACTTCGCCGGTTCCACCTTTCAAATTGGGCGAACGCACCAGCGACCCTCTCCAGATGTATCTCGCTGATATATACACAGTTACGGGATCTCTTGCGGGTGTTCCGGGGATTTCGGTGCCCTGCGGCAAAATCGACGGCAAATTGCCGGTTGGTCTGCAAATCTTCGGGCCTCCATTTGGAGAGGCGCGCGTCTTGCAACTCGCGCACGTCTTCGAGCAAGCCGGTGGCGCGGAAATCTAAGCGATAGCTAGCGCGACGACGACGAACCTGCTCGTCAGCAAAGAAGAACGATGCCCTCACTGCAATCTATTTCGAGCCATCTGTCTCGCGCCGAGCTGCAATTCTTAGCTGCCGCCGACTTAGTGTCCTCGGACCAATGGAAAACCTGCCCGGGAGAGGGCCGCTGGTCCGCCGGCGAGCTTGTGTGCCATTTGATCACCGTCGAGCGGTTCATCATTCACCGCGCCAGCAAGCTCTTGCAGAAGCTCCCGACGCCGCGCCCTTTCTTAAAGAGGTTCCATCTCCCGATGCTTCTCGTCGAGGCGCGCTTCATCCCGCGCAAAACGCCTATCCCGCTCGACCTTGCGCTCGTCTTAGAAAAGGACGCAATGCTGGCCCAACTCCGCGAAGTCCGCGCCGGCACCCTGGTTTTCATCAAAGAAACCGCAGGGAAGGACCTGAGCAAGTACCACATGCCCCATCCCTTTCTGGGCACCTTAAATATGTATGAGTGGTTCCAGATGATTGCCTCCCATCAGATTCGGCACACAAAGCAACTGAAGGAAATTGCCGCCGCTCTACCGAAAACCGTAACAACCTTGCATAAGTAGAACATTATTTCCCTTCCGGGTGCTCCTCTCCGAGTTCGGACTACGCGCGGTTCGCGAGAAAAAGTCTAAAAAAACGATCATTTTCTGCGTGTTAGACCAAAAGTACTAGACGGAGGGTTTTTTCTCTCAAAACGGAACGACTATTGCTTAGGAATCACAGGAACAAATAGGATGCTTATAGCATCTAAGGAAATGAGAGCGGAAATTGGGCCCCCAACCTAGGAGCAAGGCCATGGTTACCGTGAAGTCCAGCCAGAAGATTTTCACTGACTCAGAAGTTTCCAGCCTGACCGGAATTTGCGTTGAGCATGTCCACAACTTCGCCAAGACGCGCCACTTGGGATTCATCGCTCGCGCCGCCGAAGCCGCCGGGATCAACGCGGATCAATGGCTGTTTACCCTCTCCGACCTGATGGTTATGGTGACTTTGTTCCCCAAGTGCACCCACTAAGTCAGCAACCAAACTAAACAAAATCGGGATCTTAGTGGCCCTCTTGCCTGCCTCGGAGGGGCGATCGCGTTTTTCCGATGCTATGGGGAGCTTCCCGTTGCACAAAGGAAAGACAGAGGCGTATTCTGCCCTCTGGGGGCAAACCGGGCCGGCTCAAGTGCATCGCACCACCAAGAGATTCCTATGAAAGTCCCGTCTCTGATCCTGGCAGCATTCCTGGGCGTGCTTTGGGCATGGCCGTCGCTCGGACGGCACGTACGGGCCGCCTGCCACCTCTCTTTGAAGCAGCAGGCTAGCAGTTCCCTCGACCGAACCTGCTCCGCCGATCCGAGCAATACCGAAGCAGCAGGCTCTTCCCAAGCGCCATCATCCCCTGCCCGGCAGAGCGCGACCCGAGACGAGGCTTCCCAGGGGAAAGACCAGGACGCCCAAGGCGACAAATACGCCCTGCCGCGGGGCAAGAAGCTCATGCTGAAGGACGGTACTTACCAGTTGGTGCGCAGCTACGAGCGCAACGGGGACCGTGTGCGTTATTACAGCGTCGAGCGCGGCGCCTGGGAAGAGATTCCCGCAGCGCTGGTGGATTGGGATGCGACGGCGAAAGCCGCGGCGGCGGAAAAGAGCGCTGACGAGGCTCTCGACAAGAAGGTCCACATGCAGGAGGAAGCCAATCGGATCGACACGGTCATGGACATTGACGCGAGTCTGGAAGTGGCGCCGGGCGTGTTCTTGCCGCCGGGCGAGGGCATGTTCCTGATCGACGGAAAGCACATCACGCAACTGGAGCAGGCCGGGGCCGACATCAAGACGGACAAGAAGCAGTTCCTGAAGCAAGTGCTTTCGCCGGTTCCCATTGTGCCGAGCAAGCGAAACGTGGAAATTCCGGGCAGCCATGCCAAGATTCGCGTGTCCGACACGAATCTGGAGTTTTACCTGCGCGAAGCCCCGCCCGACCCGGATCGCACGAGCCCGATCATGAAGAGCAGCCGGCCAGGAGAGTCCGGGCCGGAGATCGAGTTGCTGCACGCCACGGTCAAAGGCGACAAGCGGCAGCTCGAGTCCATCACGGCCTTCTTTGGCGAGCAGGTGGATGAGAGCCGCAAGACCATGTCGCTGCAACGGTGGGAGATTGCGCCCACCGTTTACCGCTTCACGCTGGGAGAAGCGCTTCCCCCTGGCGAATACGCCCTGGCCGAGATCCTGCCCGATGGCTTGAACCTCTTCGTCTGGGACTTCGGCGTGGATTCCGCTAGCAAACCCTCCGCTCCTTCGAAGAAGTAACGCCACCGAAGAAAACCGCGTCGCTCGTGGCCCGTGACTGAAGAGGTGTGAGCCGTGATTGACCGGGCGTGGCCCGCGGTCAGGGAGAATGGGCTCGACCGCTGACTGGCACCGAGCCGTGAAGAGTGGTGAGAAAAGACGAGAGAAACAAACGACACCACCTGCTTGTCCGCGGGAGTAAATTGCTATGATGGAGTGAGGTCTCCAGGTTCTGGTTCGGCTGGCAGCTTCGTCCTCGAAGACAGCCTAGCGAGGTGCACGACCTCAGACGCGAGACGTTCCTAGGGAAGGTCATTGATGGGAAAGGCGGTTACGATCCTGACACTGCTCTTGCTAATCGGCAGATCCGCGTCCGGTCAAGTGCTTAACCGAAGACTGCTCGACGCCGCCAAGGCCGGAGACAACGCGCAAGTCGCAACGCTGCTTGGGCAGGGAGCGGACCCGAACACTAGGGACAATGACGACAGTACGCCGTTGATCTGGATGGCCACCTCGGGGCTGACGGACGGCGTCGAGGCCCTGCTGAAGAAAGGCGCGTTCGTCAACGCCAAGGACAAAACCGGATGGACCGCGCTCATGGGCGCGGCAAGGAAGGGGCACTCGGACACCGTGCGCGCGCTGCTCGAAAAAGGTGCGTACGTCGACGCCAAGGACAACAACGGGTGGACGGCATTAATGAGCGCGGCCGCTTCGCGTCGTCCGGAGACGGTGCGGACCCTGCTCGAGAAGGGCGCAGACGTCAACGCCACGGACAAGACGGGTTGGACCGCGCTGATGGGCGCCGCCGATGCTGGTCAGCTGGAATCCGTACTTGCACTGCTCAGCAAAGGAGCAGATCGCAACGCTCGAAACCGCAACGGAAACACCGCCGTTATGATCGCAAGAAATCACCACTATTCGGAAGTCACTGCCCTGCTCGAGAACCCGCCCGGGTCAGGACCGACCAGCGCTTCGCATGCAGCAACGGCAGCGGCGCCCGGTGCTTCGCCAACGGTCACGACCGCGGGAGAAGGCGCGGCTCGGCAGGCGCAGCCGGAAACAACGGTTGGCGCGGTACCCGTTCCCCACGCCGGCGGCGCTGGTTCCGCCCCAACAGCCCAGCCGCCCGCAGCAGTGGCGGTGAGCGGGTCGAGCCTCG
Source organism: Candidatus Acidiferrum sp. (assembly GCA_036262755.1). Lineage (GTDB taxonomy): Bacteria > Acidobacteriota > Terriglobia > Acidiferrales > UBA7541 > Acidiferrum. Next base: position 9,489 of record DATAIH010000032.1, on the reverse strand, counting down.
CGAGCCAGTTGCTGGCTGCTGCGCAAGACGGCGATACACCCGATGTGCAAAGCCTTCTTGCCAGGGGCGCGGGTATCAACTCACGCGGTCCCTACGGGAACACACCGCTGATGGCCGCCGCGCAGACCGGCCACACGGATACGCTGCGCCTGTTGCTCGAAAGAGGCGCAGATGTAAACGCGCGGGGCAACACTGGGAGGACCGCGCTCATGGAAGCCGCGTTGGAAGGCTATGCGGATGCGGTGAAGGCTTTGCTCGACAGCGGCGCGGACGTGAACGCCAAAGATGAAGGGGGATGGACGCCCTTGTTTTGGGCGGCCTTTGCGCAGCGCCGCGCGGTGGTGCGCATCCTGCTCCAGAAAGGCGCAGACGCAAACTCGAAAAACAAATATGACGACACTCCTTTGATCCGCGCGGCATATGCCGGGGACACGGAAATGGTGAGAACGCTGCTCGAGTTTAAAGCCGAGGTGAACGCCAGAGACAACCTAGGCAGGACCGCTTTGATGGAGTCGGCGCGTCAAGGGCATACCGATGCCGTTCGGGTGCTGATGGAAACGGGGGCGGACGCCAAGGCCAAGGATCGCGACGGGGAAACGGCGCTGTCGTTGGCAGAAAAGCAGAAACATCGCGACGTAATTGCCTTACTGAAGAATCCGCCAGTGCCCCCGGAGACGAAGAGCCTCGAAAAGCGGGAGGCGCCCGCAGCCGAAGCCCCGAGGGTGCGAGACTCGCCTTTTTCCGCCGGCACGCCGAACGTGCTTGCGGCTGGGGATAGCCGCGCCCGCGCGCAGGCCTATTTCAGGATCGGGCTGAACATGCAAATGGTCGAGACGGGGTTGGCGCAGTCGAACGATATAGCTGCCGGCTGGGCTCAGAACATTCAGCAAGACTTGGTAAAGGTGGGGGCGCCTAATGATCTGATTCAGCTTGTCTCGGCCACGCAGAACCATTTGAAGACCTCTCCGAATGAAGCCCAAGGCTCGGTTGGCGGTCTTACTCGCGTTCTCCGGGAGCGCTTGGACACATTTTGCAGCTCGCACCCACAGGAAGAATTTTTCTACGCCGCAGCGGGGTTCGCATACCGACTGAGCTTGATCGGCGAGAATCTGAGGAAAGCTGAGAAGCGGACGCCGAGCACCGAGGGCAGCCGGCTCGCGATTCTCCCGCTCGCTACCGCCATGACCAACCAATGCCTGCAGATCGTAGGATGCAAAGAACTTGCACTGATCTACTTCTCCGATGCCGCCGCCATCCTCAAAAAGCCACAACTCACCTCCCAAGAAGGGACTGCACTCTCCAAAGATGCAGATGAGATTGAGAAGGCCCTCAGCGGGGCACAAGAAACGAAAAACAAATAGCAGAAACGAAAAGCGGGTGAACCTTCTGCCGGCTGCCCGATGGCATGAACCCTCTTCGTTGGGGACTTCGGCGCCTTACTTGGGTTGCGGCTCCGCAGGGGTTAGGACTTCGCGGAACAGCGCGAGGACTTCCGAGATGCGGAAGGGCTTCTGCAAAAAGAAGGGCTCGCCCCGGGCGGGAGCCTCCGCCCCGGGATCGGTCAAGTCGCCGGTCATGTAGACGACCGCAGGCTTGTGGGGACCGGCCGCGGCGAGGATTTGCGCGGCGGCTTTCCGGCCGTCGACAAAAAAGCCGTCTGCGGAAAGATGCAGGTCGCAGAGAAGAATATCGTAACCGCGGCGCCGGGCCCGGTGAGCCGCATGCTGGGCCTCGCGAGGAAAGCGCTGGAGGAGCAGGAGCGCTTCTTTGACGGTGGCGGCGCAGTCCACGCGGAGCCCCTGGGCGGAGAGGCCTTCGTGCAAGAGCTGCCGCAGGCTTTCTTCGTCGTCGAGGACGAGAATGCTGCGGCCTTTGAGAACTTCGACCGAAGGCGCCCTCCCGTTCGCCGAGTTCGCAGTTGCTTCCGCGGGACCAGCGGAGGCGGAAGCGGTCTCCGAGGCCGCGGACGGTTCCGCCTGCTCCGGAGACGCGGCCGGAAGGAAAACATTGAAGGCCGAACCGCCCGCGGGGAGGGCTTCGGCTTCGATAATTCCGCCATGTTCGCGAATGATGGACATGCAGATACTGAGTCCCAGGCCGGTGCCGCCGCCCGGGCGCTTGGTGGTGTAGAAGGGATCGAACAGGCGCGGGAGCGATTCGGGGCGGATGCCGACACCGTCATCCTGAAAGGTGATGCCGAGGCGGTTGCCGGCGAGGCCAAGGAGAATGTGGAGGCGGCCCGATTCGCGGATCTCGCGGATGGCTTGCTCGGCGTTGGTGACCAGGTTGAGGAAAACCTGGATAAGCTGGTTGGCGTCGCCGATGACGCCAGGAAGGCTGGTATCGGGGCGAAAATCAACTTCGATGTTGTTGCGGCGCAGCGAGTGCTCGTGCAACTGCAGGGTGCGTTCGACGAGATTGTTGACGTCCACAAGCTTCTTCTGAGCAGAAGCGGGACGCGAGAACTCGAGAAGGTTCTGGACGATGCGCGCGGCGCGACGGGCCTGGCGGTGGGTGAGCTCGAGCTGGCGCTTGAAGGATTCGTCAGCCGGGGCGCGCTCCCGCAAGAGTTCGGTGACGCCGAGGACCGCCGTGAGAGGGTTATTCAGCTCGTGTGCGACGCCCGCCAGCATCTGGCCCATGGCGGCAAGCTTTTCCGCCTGAATGAGCTGCTCTTCGAGGCGCTTGATGTCCGTGACGTCGCGGCCGGAGAGGACTACGCCCTCGATGTTGCCTGATTCGTCGGAAAGCGGGCTGAAATTGAAGAGAATGCGGCGCCAATCTCCTTGCTTGTGGCGGACGCGGAGCTCCATGGAAGCAAAGGTCTGCCTCCCGGCGAGAATGTCCTTATAAATTGCTACTGCTGCCGGTAAATCCTCCGGATGGGTACGGCCGCCAAACTCCAGGTATTGCGATTCCTCGAGGGAGTAGCCAAGCACTTCCTTGCATCGCGGACTGATGAAGGTGTAATGGGAGTCTGCGTCGAGCACCAGGATGAGATCGGGAAAATTGTCGACCAGGCGGCGCGCGAATTCCTGTTGCTGATGGAGGCGATGCTCCATCTCGCGCCGTTCGGTGATATCCATGACTGCGCCCTGATACCGGACCACCTTTCCGCTAGTGTCGCGAACGGCGGCCGCGCTGTTCATGCAGACGATCGAGCTTCCATCTTTGCGGAGAAGAGTGATCTCGCGGCCCTGGACCATAGGCTGCGTCTCCACTTGCTGCCTCAGAGCCTTGCGTTCTACGGGATCGACAAGAATCTCGGAGACCTGCCTTTTGAGTAGGTCCTCTTTTGATCCGTAGCCGAGCATGCGGACAAGCGCGGGGTTGGCGTCGAGGATGCGGCCCTCGGGCGTGGTGATGTAGATGCCTTCCTGGAGAGTTTCGAAGAGCTCGGTGAAGCGGGTTTCATTCCTGCGGAGGGCGGAAACGTCGCGCGCGAGAATGGTGATCCCGGTGACGGTGTCGCCGCGCAGCATAGCGTGAGCGACACAATCGAAGAAAAACGGAGAGGATTGATTCTTCAACCGCACCTGAACGACGCCGGTCCAGTGACGGCGTTCCTCGAAACGGGGCATTGCGCGCCTGACGAGATCTTCTTCCTGTTCGGTGCCGGGCAGAACGAACTCGGCGAGCGGACTGCCGATAATCTCCTGGAAAGGCGTTTCGACGAGATCGGAGAAGATGCGGTTGACGGCACGAATCTTTCCGTCCATGGTAACGGCCATCAGGATGTCATCGAAGGAATCGATCAAATCGCGGTAGCCCTGCTGCGAGCGGGAGATGATGCCGAAGAGCTGGTCCAGCTGCTTGTCGCTGGGGGGCTGAGCGTCGCGCTCCTCGAGGCCGCGCAACAGACCGCGCAGCTCGGAAATCTCGTGGGTCTTCTTCCACAGGTAAGCGCTAAAAAGCACCACCAGCAGAACCAGACCGACCGGCAGCGCCTCAAACCGGAGAGCGAGGGAGCGAATCGAACTCCAAGAGGTCCAGGCGTAAGCGAGAACCAGCAGAAACAGAATCAGGAACGTGAGCCGCCAAAGCTCATTCTGGCGCTTCTCGAAGCGTTCAAAGCTCGAAGCCAGCGCAGAACGGCGAGCGTTCTCCGTGGGCGCGCCAGCCTTACCGCGTTGCGTGTTTTGGTTTTTGTCGTTCATCGAAAAGAGACGGAGGCCGCATGCCGTCAGCCATGCCGGTCGAGCAGGCGCGCTCTCTCCATTGTAGGAACCTCACCTACAATTCCGCAACGAAGGCTAACCGTACGAGTTCCTGGAAGATAACGGCGCAGGGAGACGGAGGCAGAAACGGGGCCCTGACCCGCGGCCGGGCCCCGCCTGAATCTAGTCGAACGTTTGAAGCCTATCCCTCCCTCGGCCAAGGGCCGGGATGTCAGGTTCGATCGACGCCGCATCAATGAGGGAGGGACTAGCCCTCGGTAGCGGCGTCGGCTTCGGCGTCCTTCTGGAGAAAGTCGAGCGCCGCCGCTTCTTCGGCGGTGAGCTCGGCGGCTTCCGGAATTTCCTCGACCGGAGCGGGGGCGGGCATTTCCGTCAACAGCTGGATGTTGCGGTAATGCTCGAGGCCCGTACCGGCGGGAATGAGGCGGCCCATAATCACGTTTTCCTTGAGGCCGCGGAGATAGTCCACCTTGCCGGCGACGGCCGCTTCGGTAAGCACGCGCGTGGTTTCCTGGAAGCTAGCCGCGGAGATAAACGAATCGGTCGAGAGCGACGCCTTGGTGATACCGAGCAGCAGCGGCCTGCCGGTAGCCGGACGGCCCCCGCGCTTGATGGCTTCGTCGTTCTCCTCGCGGAACCGGAACTTATCCACCTGCTCTTCGAGGAGGAAGTTGGTATCGCCGACGTCTTCGACCTTAACCCAGCGCATCATCTGGCGTGCGATCACTTCGATGTGCTTGTCGTTGATGTTCACGCCCTGGAGCCGGTACACCTCCTGAATGGCGTTGACCAGGTAGGCTTGGGTGAACTTCTCGCCTAGAACGGCGAGAAGGTCATGGAGGTTGAGCGGACCGTCGATCAGGGCCTCGCCGGCCTTGACGTGGTCGCCTTCCTGAACGTTGATGTGCACGCCGCGCGGGATGGCGTATTCCTTGGTGGTCTTGCCATCTTCGCTCTCGACGTAGATCTTGCGCATGCCCTTGGCGATCTCGCCGTAACGAACCAAGCCATCGATTTCGCCGATGACCGCGGGGTCCTTGGGTTTGCGGGTCTCGAAGAGCTCGACAACGCGCGGGAGGCCTCCGGTAATGTCCTTGGTCTTGGTAGTTTCGCGCGGAATCTTCGCGAGCACGTCGCCGGCCTGCACGTCATCGCCATCCCGGACCATCAAGTGCGCGCGGGAAGGCATGAGGTACTTCTTGCGGACCTTGCCGGAAGAGTCGCGAATGAGGATCGCGGGCTGATGCTTTTCATCACCCGGGGGCAAAGTCACAACGTCCTGCGACAAGCCGGTGACTTCATCCACCTGCTCTTCGATGGTGATTCCCGTCTTCAGGTCGTCGAACTTCACCGCGCCGGCAGTTTCCGTCAGGATCGAGAAGGTAAACGGATCCCACTCGGCGAGAATCTGGCCGTGAGTGACGTGCTCACCGTCCTGAACCCGGAGGCGCGCGCCGTAGACAACGTGGTAGCGCTCTTTCTCGCGGCTTTTTTCATCGACGATGGCGATGAGGCCGGAACGGTTCATGGCGATGAGCGTGCCCCCGCGGCCCTCGACGTGTTTAAGGTCAACGAACTTGACCACGCCGTTGTTGCGGGCTTCGAGCGTGGAGCGCTCGGAAACGCGCGTGGCGGTTCCGCCGATGTGGAACGTGCGCATGGTGAGCTGCGTGCCGGGCTCGCCGATGGACTGCGCGGCGATGACCCCGACGGCTTCGCCGAGCTCGACCATGCGGCCGGTGGCGAGGTTGCGGCCATAGCACAGCGCGCACACGCCGCGCCGCGATTCGCAAGTGAGCACGGAACGGATGCGCACGCGGTCGATACCGGCGGCCTGGATGGCGTTGGCGAGCTCTTCGTTGATTTCCTGATTCACGTCAACGATGACGTTGCCCTCGAAGTCCTTGATTTTGTCCAAGGAAACGCGGCCAACGACGCGGTCACGGAGCGGCTCGACCTCCACGCCCGCCTCGACAATGGGCTCCACATAAATGCCGTCCGTGGTCCCGCAGTCGTATTCGTTGATGATCACATCCTGCGCGACGTCGACGAGGCGGCGCGTGAGGTAGCCGGAGTCGGCGGTCTTCAGCGCCGTGTCGGCAAGACCCTTGCGCGCGCCGTGGGTGGAGATGAAGTATTCCAGCACCGTGAGACCTTCGCGGAAGTTGGAAGTGATGGGCGTCTCGATGACTTCGCCGGAGGGCTTGGCCATCAAACCGCGCATTCCGGAGAGCTGGCGGATCTGCTGTTTCGAACCGCGCGCGCCGGAGTCGGCCATGACGTACACCGGGTTGATGTTGCCTTCCTTGTCCTGGCCTTCGAGGGCCTTGAACATTTCATCGGCAACTTTTTCGGTAACGTCGCCCCAAATGGCGATGACTTTGTTGTAGCGCTCGCCGTTAGTGATGGCGCCGTCCAGATACTGCTGCTGAACCTTGACGCCTTCCTTCTCGGCGGTGTCGACGAGCTTGTACTTGTCGCCAGGGATGAACATGTCGTCGATGCCAATGGAGATGCCGGAACGCGTGGCGTAGGTAAAGCCCAGCGCCTTGAGGTGGTCGAGCAGTACAACCGTGTCGGTCAGACCAAAGCGCAAGTAAGCGTAGTAGACCAACTGCTGAACGCCCTTTTTCTTCAGCAGCCCGTTGACGAACGGGAATTTCTCGGGCAAATGCGAATTGAAGATGACCCGGCCGACGGTGGTCTGGATGAACTGGCGCTCCATCTTCACCGGCTCGGTGTGCGTCACATCCTGGTTGTCGTAGGCGGTGGTGAGGTCAATGACTTCACCGGTGTAGCGCAAGCGAATCGGCGTCAGCAGCTCGACCTCACCGGCTTCGAGCGCAAGGATGACGTCCTCGGTGGAGCCGAACACGCGGCCTTCACCCTTGGCGCCGGGCTTGCTCTTGGTCAGGTAGTAGATGCCCAACACCATATCCTGCGACGGCACGGCCAGAGGCAAGCCGTGCGCGGGAGAAAGAATATTGCGCGAACTGAGCATCAGCACCGACGCTTCGACCTGCGATTCGGGCGAAAGCGGAATGTGCACGGCCATCTGGTCGCCGTCGAAGTCCGCGTTGAACGCGGTGCAGACGAGCGGGTGAATGCGGATGGCCTTGCCTTCGACGAGGGTCGGCTCGAACGCCTGAATGCCAAGGCGGTGCAGGGTCGGAGCGCGGTTCAGCAGAACCGGATGCTCACGAATGACGTCTTCCAGAATGTCCCAGACCACGGATTCCTGCTGCTCCACCATTTCTTTGGCCTGCTTGATGGTGGTGCAATGGCCCTGGGCTTCGAGCTTGTGATAGATGAAGGGCTTGAAGAGCTCGAGCGCCATTTTCTTTGGCAGACCGCACTGATTGAGCTTCAATTCCGGACCAACCACGATCACCGAGCGGCCCGAGTAGTCCACGCGCTTGCCGAGCAGGTTCTGGCGGAAACGACCCTGCTTGCCCTTGAGCGTGTCGGACAGCGACTTGAGCGGGCGATTATTGGTGCCGCGCAGCACGCGGCCGCGGCGGCCGTTGTCAAACAGCGCGTCGACCGCTTCCTGCAACATGCGCTTTTCGTTGCGCACAATCACGTCCGGGGCATGCAATTCCATGAGCTTCTTCAGCCGGTTGTTGCGGTTGATGACGCGGCGATAGAGATCGTTGAGATCGGAAGTGGCGAAGCGCCCGCCGTCCAGAGGCACGAGCGGGCGCAACTCCGGCGGCAGCACCGGGATTACGTCGAGAATCATCCACTCCGGCTTGTTCCCGCTTTTGCGGAAAGCTTCGAGCACTTTCAGCCGCTTGGCGTACTTGATGCGCTTCTGGAGCGATGGGTCGGCCTTCATTTTCTCGCGCAGTTCGTCGGCAAGCTTGTCGACTTCCACGCGGCGAAGCAGTTCCTTGATGGCTTCCGCGCCCATCTTGGCGGTGAACTGGCCGGGGTATTCCTTCTGGAGTTCGCGATACTTTTCTTCCGGCAGGACTTCGCGCTCGCGAAGAACGGCGACTTCGCTGGGATCGACAACCACGAATGCCTCAAAGTAGAGGATGCGCTCGAGGTCGCGCATGGAAATGTCCAGCAAGTAACCGATGCGGCTGGGCAAGCCCTTGAAGAACCACACATGCGAACAGGGCGAAGCCAGCTCGATGTGGCCGAGGCGCTCGCGGCGGACCTTGCTGAGCGTCACTTCGACGCCGCATTTGTCGCAAATCACTCCGCGGTGCTTCATGCGCTTGTACTTGCCGCACAGACATTCCCAGTCGGTGACGGGCCCGAAAATCTTCGCGCAAAACAGGCCGTCACGCTCGGGCTTGAACGTGCGGTAGTTGATGGTCTCCGGCTTGGTGACTTCGCCGTGCGACCACGAGCGAATTTTCTCCGGACTTGCCAGACTGATGCGGATCGAATCGAAATCGGCAATCAGGCTGGCGCGATCGTAAGGGCTGCTGCGATACAAGGTTGTTTCCTCCCTCCCCGACTTTCATCGGGGCCGCGGTCGAAGGTTCTTACTCCTGGAACATCCGACCGGCTGAGAACCCAAAAAACAAGACCCACAAAATCGAGACGCCTTTGCCAGGGCCCGGCATGCTCCTGCCCGGCAAGGCTCTAGTCGGCGGCCTTTTCAACCGGCGGCTTCTGCCGCTTCATCAACTCGACGTCCAAGCACAGCGACTGCAACTCGCGCACGAGCACGTTGAACGACTCCGGCACGCCCGGCTCGATGCCCGGCTCGCCCTTGACAATGGCCTCATAGATCTTGGCGCGGCCGTAAACATCGTCGGACTTCGCCGTGAGCAGCTCCTGCAAGATGTGCGCGGCGCCGTAAGCTTCGAGCGCCCACACTTCCATTTCGCCAAAGCGCTGGCCGCCGAACTGGGCCTTGCCGCCGAGCGGCTGCTGCGTGATCAGCGAGTACGGGCCGATGGAGCGCGCGTGAATTTTGTCGTCGACAAGATGCGACAACTTCAGCATGTAGATGTAGCCGACCGTGACCGGCTGGTCGAACTGGTCTCCGGTCATGCCGTCGAAAAGGTTGATCTTGCCGAGGTTCGGCAAGCCGGCGACTTCGAGCAAGTGCCGGATTTCCGGTTCGCGCGCGCCGTCGAACACCGGCGTGGCGAAGGGAATGCCCTCGCGGAAGCCCTCGGCGTATTCGATCAACTCCTCGTCTTCGAGTTTCGCGAGTGATTTCCAGATGGCCGTCTCGCCGAAAACTTCTCTGAACCAGCGGCGCAAAGCTTCGGCTCTGACTTCCCTGCTAAACAAGCGCTTCAGGCTGTTACCCAACTCCTTGGAGGCCCAACCCAGGTGCGTCTCG
>DATAIH010000031.1:0-2941 GCA_036262755.1 Candidatus Acidiferrum sp. | reverse complement strand
CACGCGCATCGCCTGCATTGCCTGTCACGACCCGCACGGGAGCCTGGTAAAGGACAGCTCTTCCTACGATGCCAAATGCCAGCCGTGCCATGCGGCTGCTGACACGCCCGCAAAACTCTGCCCGGTCTCTAAACGCGATTGCATCGCCTGCCACATGCCCAAAGTTGACGTACCCGAGCTACATTACCAATTCACGGACCACCGGATTCGCATCGCCAGAGCAGGGGATCGGTATCCGGATTAGGGCCTGCCGGACCATCATGATTGTCTTAGTCTATAGACTAAGTACATCTCAACGTGGGAAAGGTGCAGAAATCGGCGACGGGACGGAGCGTTGGCGGGAGCACCGTGCAACGTGGGAATTGCCGGACGATTAGGTTGAAACCTGCCCGAGCGTTCCTCATTGGGGCTGGACTTTTTCTTTGCTTTGAGATAGTCTGAGCCTGAAGGAGTCGGCACCGGGTTTGTGAGTCAATCAGAATTGACCGGACCGTTGACCTTTTGCGGCCGGAGTTTCTCCAGGGCGGAACTGGAGCTGGTGCGCGGCATCGTCGCGGAGTTCTCCTCGCTGGGCATCACCGAAATCTCGCGCACAGTCTGTGAATTGCTGGAGTGGAAGCGCCCCAACGGCGGGCTGAAGAATCTGGAATGCCGGCAGATGCTGGAACGGCTGTGCAGTCAGGGCCTGCTCAGTCTGCCCCAGTTGCGCCGCACCAAGCCCCGAGGGCCGCAAGCTGTGCGCTCCACGGCGCGCAGCGATCCGCAACCGGAGATGGGCGGTTCGGCCGGCCAATACGAGCCTCTGCGACTGCAGTTGCTGGAGGGTGAGGGCGAGGGAGACAGCGCGTTGTTCCGGGAATACCTCGACCGTTATCATTACCAGCACTACCGCGTTCCCTTCGGCGCCCATCTGCGCTACCTGGTGCGTTCGGAGCAGGCGCCGGAGCGCGTGCTAGCTTGCCTGCTATGGACCTCGCCGGCCTGGAAGCTGGCGGAGCGCGATCGCTGGATTGGATGGAGCGCCGACGAGCGAGCGCGCAATCTGCAGTTCATCGTGAACCACAGCCGCTTTCTGATTCTGCCCTGGGTGAGAGTAAAGGGTTTGGCGAGCAAGATTCTGTCGCACTGCGCCCGCCAGGTTCCGGAGGATTGGGAAAGGCGGTATGGGCTCCGGCCGCTGCTGCTGGAGACTTTAGTCGAGACCGAACGTTTTCGCGGGACTTGTTACCAGGCAGCCAACTGGATCCAGTTGGGCGCCACCCAAGGGCGCGGGCGCATGGATCGATATCACGAGCGAAAGGGCACGCCGAAGATGATCTTCGTCTATCCGTTGTGCCGCCGGGTGCAACAACGGCTGGTGACGGCTGTATCGCTGGCTTATCGGGAACCCCCCGAAGAGATCCGCGCGGATCGACGGCCCGCAATCGACGCATAGGTGGCCCTCTGTTTCCGGCCGTAGGGGCTGGACTTTTGCTGCCAATTGAGGCACGATAGGCTGTGTCCCTCTGAAACAACCTTCTCTCCGATTGTTTTATCCGGGTGTGCACAAAGCGCCTGCCCGGTAGTCCGCGTGGCCGGCCAACCGGGCCGACGAGGACGACCCAGTTGTTGGAAGATTGTACTGAGCGCCGCGATGCTGAGCCTATTGCTGGCGCTACAGCGTAGGTCGACGGCGCCCGCCGGCGTAGTCCGAAGGGCTCGAACCATTCTGCTGCTGGCCTCCGGCCACCGGGCTGTGGAGGTGGCAGAGACCGTGGGCATGTCCCCGCGTCACGTCCACAAATGGGGTCTGCGCTTTCTCCAGCAGGGAGTGCCCGGATTGGAGGACAAACCGCGGCCGGGGCCTAAGCCGAGGTTCTCCCCAGCGGTAGCCCTGCACTTGGTCAAGATGGCCTGCGAGATGCCCGATCTACGGGGCCGGAGTTTGTCGCAGTGGGATGGTACGGAGCTGGCGCGCCAGTTGGAAGCCGAGGGAGTGGTGGACCGCATCTCGGCGCAAAGTGTGCGACGCATCCTGAACAGTTACCGGCTCAAACCTTGGCGTCATCATCTGTGGTTATCGCCCAGGACTCCGCGCGATGCTGCTTTCGCCGCCGCGGTGCGGAATCTGAGCGATCTCTACAGCCGCCCCCTGGCGGCACACGAAGTGGTGCTGTGCGTGGACGAGAAGACCAACCTGCAGCCCCGGACCCGCAAAGCCAGAACTCTGCCACCGGAACCGGGAAGGCCCATGCTCGTGGAGAACGAGTATGAACGCAAAGGAGCGGTCCACTTGTTTGCCGCTTTCGATACCCGCACAGGCAAGGTCTATCACTCGACCGGAGAACGCAAGCGCCAGATCGAGTTCATCCAGTTACTGGAGATCCTCGATCGCGAATGCGATGCCGCAGTCACTGCGATTCACATCGTGCTGGACAACCTGCGGATGCACAAAGGCAAGCTGGTCAAAGCCTGGCTGCGGAAGCATACCCGTTTCCACTTTCATCATCCGCCGGTGCATTGCTCCTGGATGAATCAGGTGGAGCAGTGGTTCAGCATTCTGCAGCGCAAACGGCTGGGCATTATCAATTTCGCGGACAAGAAAGCCTTGACCCAACGCATGGACGCGTTCGTCCGCGAGTGGAATAGCCATGCCCATGCGTTCCGGTGGTCCAGCAAGTCATTCGACAAAGTGCTGGCCGAGTGCGAGAAGAATATGGCCGCGGCCTGATTTCTGCACCTTTCCAACGTTGAGATGTACTAAGCTAGGATAGAGCCGTGGCTGAAATGGTCAATATTCACGAGGCCAAGACACATCTGTCTAAGCTCCTGGGACGAGTGCTGGAGGGCGAGGAAATCGTAATTGCTAAAGCTGGAAAACCTATCGCACGGTTAATTCCGGAGCGTCCGCGAGCGGCGGCCAGCAGACGAGTCCCGGGATTGACAAGGGCAAGTTATGGGT
>DATAIH010000030.1:0-12199 GCA_036262755.1 Candidatus Acidiferrum sp. | reverse complement strand
CGAATTCGTCTCCTCCCTCAGGGATGACTGTAATCTGCGACCGCTGAAAATATTCCGGTCCTCTTTGCGAATACAGAGCCACCATTCCGCGCTTCTCTGGCAGCCATTTGAAGTCCAGCGTCAGCCGGTCATCGAATGTTGCCAGAGGCGCCACATTGCCGCTCTTGACTTCGAGTAAGCCGATGCCCCCTAACGCCTTGCCGGGCTTAAACAATCGGAAAGCGATCTGCTTGCCATCGGGTGACCAGGCCAGGAACGAGGGTGCCTCAGATGCAGGGCCGGCAACGTACAGAGCCTTCTCGTCACCGCCGTTCGCGTTGGTGGTCATCAACTGGTATTTGCCCGGCTCCGGACTGTTCATTCGCGCGAAGGCGATGCGCCGGCCATCGGCAGAGAACGTGATATCGCTGTCGATACCACGAACTACAGTTATTGGCGTCCCGCCCAACACCGGCGCGCGATACAGATCAAAATTCGTGTTTGTCGAGTCTGCCGCCTTGATGAAATAAAGGTAGTTGCCGTCCGGGGAAAACGTGAGGCTCTTGTAGGAAGACGGCGCCGGTGGAATTACTTGTGTATCGCTGTTGGTTGGCAGGTTGCGCAGCCACAAGCTCTGCAGGCCCTTGGTGTTGAGCACCGTCATGATGTATCTCGCGTCGGGAGAGATTGCCGTAAGCGTGGCCTTCCCAGACGTGGTCACCTGCGTGATTGTGAATCTCTGGAAACTAGCGGGCCGCACGCGGTGCACCAGCGAGTACACTCCGAACCCCGCTGCCACTAATACCAGCAGGGCCACCCCTGCAATTCCCGCAGCTTTCACCTTATGAAGTTTCACCGCTTCGATTACCGCGGAACTGCCCGATTGATGGATCGCCGCTGACCCTGCCGGCACGGGCTCCATCGCAGAAGCCCTCGCCACCGCCTCTACCGAGTGCCCTGAATCCGTCTCGCGCTTCAGCCGCTTAAGGTCCGCGCGCATTTCCGACGCCACCTGGTAGCGTAATTCGCGGTCCTTTTCCAGAGCTTTGAAGATGATTTCCTCCAGCTTAGGCGGCAGATCCGGGTTGATGCGCAGGACCCGCGTGGGAGGCTTGTTCAGAATCGCGTCAAAAACCGTCGCGGAAGTATCTCCGCGAAACGGCATCGCTCCCGTAGCCATCTGATACAGCACCGCTCCGAAGGAGAACAGATCGGTTCGCGCGTCCAGTTGCTTCCCTTTGGCCTGTTCCGGCGACATGTACGCCACTGTGCCGAGCGCCGTGCCCGGACCGGTTAGGTGCTCCGCGCTAGATGCCTCGGTGGCCTCAAACGCTACGCCCGCCGGCCGCGCCACCTTGAAGCTGACCGGCATTAACTTGGCCAGTCCGAAATCTAGGATCTTCGCGTGCCCTTTCTTGGTTACGAATATATTGGCCGGCTTGATGTCGCGGTGAATGATTCCTTCGCTGTGCGCGGCATCCAAGGCATCGGCGATCTCGATGCCCAACGTGAGCAGCAGGTCATTATCCAGGCCTCGTTCGCCAATTAAGTGTTTCAAGGTCACGCCGTCCAGGTACTCCATGGCGATGAAGCCCAGTTTATCTTCTTGTCCGATGTCGTAAATCGTACAAATGTTGGGATGATTGAGCGAGGACGACGCTTGGGCCTCACGTTGGAAGCGGGCCATCGCCTGGTGATCGGAGCATAGCTCCGCCGGCAGGAATTTAAGCGCAACAAAGCGGCGGAGGCGTGTGTCCTCCGCTTTGTAAACGACGCCCATCCCACCGCCACCAAGCTTCTCCACAATTGTGAAGTGGGAGAACGTTCGACCTATCATGGGTTTGACATCTTAAGGAGTACCACAGGGCGAAGTCAACGCGGAGAGCCGCTTAGACGGCCATCCCCTGTCAGGCACGCCGCTCGCGACCAGGTCCATCCATCCCCGTCAGTCAATACCGCTCGTGCTTGAGTCTACTCCTCAAAAGTAGTGTGCAACTTCCGATTTTCGTTGCAGGATTTCCCCGAGTGCGATAGCTTCCCTGCAGCAGCTGTCCCCTATCTGTAGACTTTAGCGTCACTACTAACCCAGGCGAGTCGAACCCCGGCCCAGCTTCGACAAGTTGGCTTGGTCCTTACAGCTAAGGCTCTGTGCCATTGGCGGTGTGGAAGCCCGGGGGCGTCACGCGCCCAAGGAAGGACCGACAATGTGCATCGCAAAATCTAGAGGACAGGTAGAAATGAAGCGTTCCATGATCGGAGAATTGGGAACGCTGCGCAGGTACCCCGGTCGTCGAACACACGCAGGGCTTGCGGTGTTCCTCTTCATGGCAGTTATCTCGACCCCGCTACTTCGTGCCCAGCAGACCGACGCCTCCGATGCAAAGAAGCAGTCCGAGGAGGCGCTCTTGCAGCGGATCGTTCAATTGGAGGCCAGGCTTAAAGAAGTGGAGGCCGTCCTGGCCAAAGGGCAGCCGGGAGCCGGCGTTGCCGCATCCGCACCGGCTGCCGCGGCCCCACAGTCCGCTGCCGCCCCGGCGTCTACTCCTACCTCGGCCCCGCAAGAAATGGCACCCGGCCCCCAGCCCGAGCAGACCGGGCAGGAAACCGAGGACCTGAACAGGACGCTATTGCGAATCAGGGGGTACACCGACGTCAACCTCCATGGCAGCACTCTAAAGGGTGATCCCGCCTCGACCACCGCTTTCAGCCTCGGTCAAGTCAACCTGTTTGTGACTTCTGATGTATCAGATAAGTTCAAGTTCCTGAGCGAGATCGTCTTCGAAGCTGGGACCGACAACGTCTTCGGCGTGGATATCGAGCGCATGTTGCTTACTTACTACTTCAACGACTACCTCAACGTTTCGGTCGGCCGCTACCACACCGCCATCGGCTACTACAATACGGCCTATCACCACAGCACTTGGTTTCAAACCGCCACAGGTCGCCCCTTTCTTTTTGCCTTTGAGGATCAAGGTGGCATCCTGCCCATCCACAACGTAGGCGCGTCTATAACCGGCAAAATTCCCTCTGGAAGTCTGGGCCTGCATTACGTTGCTGAAATTGGCAACGGTCGCGCCTACAGAACCAGCGAACCCGTGCAAAACACCGTCGATGAGAACACACACAAGGCCTTAAACTTTGCTATCTTTGCCCGCCCCGAAGCCATCCGCGGTTTGCAGGTAGGGTTTTCCGCTTATCGCGACCTCCTGACTCCCGCGGTTCCTCCAGCAATTGATGAAACCATTCTAGCCGCCCACGCCGTGTACACCGGCTTGGACTTCGAGTGGTTGAACGAAGCGCTGCTCATTCGTAACGCGCCCCGAGGCACGCCTCGGGTCTTCAACACCCCGGGTTTTTACACCCAAATCTCCAGGCGCTTTCGTTCCTATCGGCCATACTTCCGTTATCAATACGTGAATGCCCCCGCCAACGAGCCGATCTTCTCGCCCAGTGTGGGGCTACAGCAGGGTCCTTCCTTTGGATTGCGATACGATGTGAGTGAGTTTGCGGCCGTGAAAGTGCAATATGACTACACCATGTTGCGCGGCGATCGCGCCTTTCACACCGTAGCCCTGCAGACGGGTTTCACGTTCTAGAGGTGTGACCATGTCGTCTCGGCTGAGCGTTTTGTCTTTCTTTTCTGCCACCGCCGTGTTGCTTTCAGTTGGCCTGTCCCCTGGACTCGCTCCGCAAAGCCACGCTGCGGCCGATGATGCACTCGCCATCGTCGTCAACCACACGAATCCGGTCGAGAACCTCTCCTTCTCGGAGCTACGCAAGATTTTCTTGGGAGAGCAAAACCATTGGTCCAACGGCCGCCGCATCACCGTCGTCATGCTCGAGCCCGGCAACTCGGAGCGCCAGGCGGTGCTTGCGCAGATTTACAAGATGGGCGAAAAGGACTTCAACAATTATTTCTTGCATGGTATGTTCACCGGCGAAGTCCATGCGGCGCCAAAAGCATTGCCGAGTTCCGCAGAAGTACTGAAGTTCGTCCTCAACGTTCCCGGCGCCATCGGCTATGTGAAAACCCCGGACGTAAACGAATCGGTCAAGGTGGTCCGTGTCGAAAGCCGCCTCCCGAGTGAGAGGGAGTACCCGCTTCGTCTGCGTGGGAAGTTTCCCAAGTAATATCCTCAGCTCTGGCCGGTCGTGCGTTGCGCCGTCACGCCGGGAATGGAGAGGCTAGGGGGCGGAGGGGTTTGGAGCGACCGCTTCGACCACTGGGTGCAGCAATTGCAATGCTTCGCTCAATACCCGAAGTGCCGATGAACCTCTGCTCAGGAAAGGGAAATCGCTGCCCCAAAATCAGTGTCACGCCGACCCGAGAGGGCTCGGCCATCGGCTATGGTTTAGATCCGCGCAGCCCCAACACTCGCAGGAGCGTTTGCTGGAGCTTCAAGAGTTCTTGCTCGCGGTCATGCTCTTCTTTTGTGCGGTCAACTAGGGCTTCTTTCAAAAGAATCAAATTGCGGCGAAACTCCATTTGAGCCAAAACCTGGCGACTCAGGGCCTTCAATGCGGACCGCTGACCGGTGTCTAACTGGCGCGGAGTCCGGTCAATCACGCAAATCGTGCCCAGGGCATAGCCGTCCTCATTGATTAAGGGCGCGCCCGCGTAAAACCGGATCTTTGGTTCCGACGTAACCAATGGATTGTTTCGGAATCGTTCATCGTTCAAAGCATCCGGCACGACAAAAACATCGGGCTGCTGAATGGCGGTAGCACAAAAGGCGATTTCGCGAGGCGTTTCCGGGACCGAGATCCCCATTTTGGACTTAAACCATTGCCGGTCTTCATCAACAAGTGAAATCATCGCAATCGGGGTATTGCAAATGAAAGAGGCTAACAAGACCAAGTCGTCGAAGGCCTGTTCTGGCTCGGTATCTAGAATGGCGTATCTCTGCAGAACCGCGATTCGAGCGGCTTCGTTTTTGATCGGCATGGGAGTCGTCATCATTGATTTTCCATGTCTGCCGTGCGTTGTGAGATTTGGGTTTTGGAGGCCAGTCCCCTGATAACCTACACCCTTTTGCTCACTAGATGCAAAGCTCCGACGCGGTCTACTTGAGACCGTTCAGGGTCGGGCAACGAACGTCCCGGCGCGGAGCATGCAACTAGTTCTGGTCCTGAACCAGAGGGAGCTGCGAAGCCAGTTGAATATCAAGCAGCGCCTGGAGCCGCCGATCCATTTGGAAGAAGGTAGCGACAACCTGCCCCGGCACCACCTGGCTGAAGATAGGCATGTATTTGACTCGCAATTGAGCAATCTGCTCGTCTACAGCAAGAGACCGTTTGATTAGGCTTGAGGCCTGCTCGTCCGTCATGGTACCCCATTGGTCGGCATACTCCCTGATCAAAGCAGTCTTCTGATCGCCGATCTTTGAGAGTTCCGCGGTGTATTGCTCGTACAGAGGCCAGAACTTTGTTGCTTGATCGGGGGTAAGTTTCAGATTGGCGGCGATCAGCTGTTTTCTTCGAGAGCGGATGTTCTCTCGGAGTAGTTTAATGTCTTGATCGATGCCCGACTGCGTTTTAGCTGCAGGTTGAGATGACGGCTGCTCCTGAGGAGTCGTTTGGCGGTAATTCGAAAAATACGCACTAGCAAGAACGACCAGAACCGTGAGTGTCTTAATCATGAGGCTCCCTTCGAGCGCGCTGAAGATTCCTTTGGTCCAGAATCAGCAGTAGCTCTGGCGTTGAGACTGTGCGGAGGAGTGGAGCAGGGAAGGCGACTTGGGGCATCTGTCAAAAGTAACAGCGCTCCGCAAGGCTTGGGCAACTCAGGTGTCCAACCCACGGTTCGCGCCTGTTGATCCTCACGCGACCGAGGACTGTCTGCTCTTCACGCGCTTCACTCTTCCTATGGACATTCCAAAGGAACGCTGATAGGCTCTCCTTTGGATATTCCAAAGGAAGTTGGCACGTTTAAAGACAGAAAAGGAACGCAAGGCGCCGCGGACCCGAAGAAGGCAGAAGCGCTGCAAGGGAGGTTGGACTTGATGATTTTGAAGACCCTGCACGCGCTCGGACCGCTTCACGGTTTCGGGATTGCGCGGCGCATCGAGCAACGAAGCCGTGACGTTCTCGAGGGAACTGTGTACACGTCGTTGCTGCGGCGGGAAGGCGAAAGATAGCCATGAGCTCAGGTCGCGGGTCAAAGCTGCGCTCTTTCGCTGCGAAAGTTAGGGGTTTCTTGCGCGGACCGCGGCGCGACGCTGAGTTCGACGTCGAAATCCAAGAACATTTGCAGTTGCTCGCCGAGAGATTCATGGCGCGGGGGATGCGGCGGGAAGACGCCGAAGCAGCGGCGCGACGCCAGTTCGGCAATACGACTTTGCTCGAACAAGACCGGAGAGGGTTCGAGACGCTCCTGTCGATCGAGGCGTTGTGGCACGACCTGCGATACGCGCTGCGTACTCTCTGGAAGAGCCGAGGATTCGCGGCCGTGTCGATCGCCACTCTGGGATTGGGAATCGGCGCGGCCACGGCCATTTTCAGCGTAGTCGACAATGTGCTGCTATCGCCGTTTCCCTACAAAGGCGCGGGACGCATGGTATTTCCGCGTATCCACAACACGGGGCAAGGCCATGAGGGCGGGCGGCAGGGATATACGGCGAGGGAGTTTCTGGAATTCGCCGAAGGCAACCATGTTTTCGACGGGATTGTCGCCGCAAGCGAGGATGCGGTGTTGTACAAGCAGGGAGAAGGCATCGAGGAGTTCGACGGTGCGCGCGTCACGCCGGGCACGTTCGAATTTTTCGGGATGCCAGCGCTATACGGACGCGTGCTCGAGCCGAGTGACTATGAGCCGGGGGCACCGCCGGTTTTCGTGATGCGCCACAAGACCTGGGTGGAACGGTTCAACGCCGATCGCTTGATTCTGAACAAAACGTTTGTCCTGAACGGAGTTCCCCGCACGCTCGTCGGCATTATGCCGCCGCGCTTTGGATGGTACGGGGCGGATGCGTTCCTTCCGAAAAAACCGGCACGCGGGGCAGACGCAGGAGCGACCGATGCCCGGGAGTATTGGTTTGCGCTAGGCCGCCTGAAGCCGGGCGTGTCGATCCAACAAGCGCAGGCGGACCTGACGGTAATCGCCAATCGCCTGGCGAAAGTTTATCCGCAGGATTACCCGCCGCACTTCACCGTGCAAATAAGAAAACTGGGAGACTCGGTGGTGGGCCGCATTGAGGCGACATTGTACACGGTGCTGGCGGCCGTGGGATTGCTGCTGCTCATCGCATGCAGCAACGTGGCGAACTTGATGCTGGCGCGCGCGACGGCAAGGGACAAGGAATTTGCCTTGCGTTCAGTGCTAGGAGCTGGGCGCGCGAGAATCGTCCAGCTGCTGACGGTCGAGAGCCTGGTACTTGCGATGGCTGGCGCCCTGTTGGGAGTTTTCTTTGCCTGGGGCGGGCTGAAGGCGCTCATTGCGGCGATGCCGCAGGATACGATCCCTTCGGAGTCCGTGATCGAATTGAACGCGCCGGTGCTGATGTTTGCGCTTTGCGTGGCGGCGCTGACAGCCTTGATTTTTGGCCTGGTGCCGGCGCTCGAATCGTTTCGGCGCGACTTGAACGACCCGATACGCGACAGCGGCAAGGGAGTGAGCGGCGGCTTCCGCGGGAAGTGGCTGCGCGACGCGGTGGTGGTGATGGAAGTCGCGCTGTCGTTGACGCTGTTGATCGGCGCGGGGCTGCTGATGCGAAGCTTTGTCGCTCTGCGTGGAGTACGACTGGGGTTGCGGGCGGACCACGTGTTCGCGACGGTTCCGCTCCTGCCAGAGGACCGCTACAAAACGACGGAACAAGCAACAGGATTCTTCCGGCCATTGCTCACGAGATTGAAGGCCTTGCCCGGAGTTGTGGATGCAGCGGCATCGAGCGCGTTTCCTCCCTCGGGTGGCGACGAAAGCCGGGTGGAGGTCGCGGGGAAAACGCACGACGAGGAGTGGCAGACGCTCGTCCAATACATCAGCGCGGGATATTTCCGGGTGCTGCGAATTGAGTTGAAAGAGGGCCGGGTGTTTACCGAGGCGGAGGTCAACGATGCGCGCAAAGCGGCGGTTGTAAACGAGACCTTCGCGCGCAAATATTTGTCCAACGAAAATCCCATCGGGCGGCGGGTGCGACTCGCAAGGATCGAGACCTCGGTGCGCGACGCGTGGTTTGAGATTGTCGGTGTGGTGGCGGACGTGACAAATCGAGGGCTGCAAACCCCAATCGAGCCCGAAGCGTGGATACCGTACACGATCGCAGGATCGCAAGCGCAGGGTGTGCTGGTGCGCACCTCGCAGGACCCGGGGACGATCATGAACGCGGTGCGCAAGGAAGTTTGGGCCACGGATGCGGGTGTACCTCTGGCGTACTCGGGCACGTTCGAGGACCGTATCAGCGAGGGATTGTATGCGGGGCCGCGGTTCGGACTTCTGCTGATGACGATTTTCGCATGCATCGGACTAGTTCTCGTGACCGTAGGCGTTTACAGCGTGCTGGCGTACTCGACGGCCCAGAGAACGCGTGAGATCGGAATCCGCATGGCGCTGGGGGCCGAAGGCGAGGACGTTCTGGGAATGGTGGTCAAGACGGGGCTGCGACTCGTTGTGCTAGGCATGGCGATAGGGCTAGCCGTCAGCTCTGTGCTTGCGCGACTGATCGGGGCGCAACTCGTGGGCGTAAGCGCGTACGATCCCACGACGCTTGCAGCTACGGCATTGTTGCTGACGACGACGGCAGCGGTAGCGTGCTGGATTCCCGCGCGAAGGGCGGCGCGCGTCGACCCGATGGTCGCGCTGCGTTACGAATGAGCCGCGCCCATCGACCGGTGAGTGAACGACGAAAATGCTGCGGCTCGAAGCGGAAATAGCACCGACTGCACGGATTTGAAACTCCCAACCCAAATCACTTCCACAAACTCCCTTCCGTGCATTTGTTCGCGTGTCAGTGTGCGGCGCCAGGACCATCCGACCTGATTCTCCGCGTGAGGAAGACCAAAGGTGCGCCAATCAGGCAGGCCCAGCCCAAAAGCCAGAAGCAATCGAGAAAGCCGAGCAGAGCTGCTTGTTGCTGAAGGATTCGCGCTAGTTCGGCTTTCGCATGCAATGCGGCATCGGGCGCCGTGAAGCCGTGCGTCGCAAAATAGCGAGACAATGCAGCGAGTGTTTCCTGATAACGCTCGTGGAATGGCGTGGCATGAGCAACCAGAACCGACTGGTGGTACTGTGTTCGCCGCGCGAGAAGAGTGGTCACGAAGGCGATGCCCACGGTTCCACCCTGATTCCGGAACAAATTGGTGATACTGGAGGCTTTGTTGTTTTTATTCTTCGGCAGATACGAGTAGGCAAGTTGGCTCACGGGCACAAAGAGCGGCGCAATCCCGAGTCCTTGGAGGGCTCGAAACAGAGCCATGTGTTTGTAGTCGGTTGCGAGATCAATCCTGCCGTAAGCCCACATGGCGAGCGCAAAGATGACATAGCCCGCAAAAATCATTGGTTTGACGCCAACCTTCGGGAAAATCCTCACAACCAGCGGCGCTAAAGCAACGATGACGAATGCGCCTGGCCCGAGCACCAGACCCGCGTCGGTCGCGGTATAGCCATAGAGGCCCTGCAACATCTGCGGGATCAAGACGGTTGACCCGAACAACGCGAATCCGAAGAGGAAATAATAGGCGTTCGCGATCGCGAAATTACGGTCCGCCAGCAACCGTATTTCAACTACCGGGTCAGGATGGCGCCATTCCCAGATGCCCGCTGCAATCAACGCCAAGACCGCTACCGAGAAAAAAAAGACGATGAAACGACTCTCGAGCCAATCCAGGGTCTGACCACGATCGAGAACCACTTCAAGGGACGCGAATCCCAGGGCCACGAGAAAAATCCCGAGGCCATCAATCCGAAGCCTGCCTTCTTTCCGCGCAGCCTGGACTTCCCGAGTGAACTCCGGCGGATCGGACACCACCCTGCTCGTCAAAAGGAGAGAGAGGATCCCGATCGGTATGTTGATAAAGAAGATCCACCGCCAGCTCCCGCTATCGGTGATCCATCCTCCGAGCGGCGGACCGATTACCGGAGCCGTGACGATAGCCATGCTATAGAGAGCGAACGCTGCGGGCCGCTTCGCGGGAGGGAAAGTATCTACGAGGATGGCCTGCTCGACAGGAGCGAGTCCACCGCCTCCGATGCCCTGAAGAACGCGAAAGAAGATGAGCAAGCCCAAGGAAGGCGCCAGACCACAAAACAGGGAACTTAACGTGAACAGAACCACACAGAGCATGTAATAGCGTTTGCGGCCGAAAACCCGGCTAAGCCAAGCGGAAAGCGGCAGAACGACAGCGTTCGATACCAGATAGCTCGTAAGGACCCAGGTGCTCTCGTCGTAGCTGACCGCCAGGCCCCCGGCAATATGCGGTAACGAAACGTTGGCAATGGCTGTGTCCAGCAACTCCATAAAGGTTGCCAGCGTGACGGTGGCGGCGACGACCCACGGATTGATCGCGCGCCGGCCGGCAACGACTCTCGGGAATGGAATGGAGGCCGTTAGTGAGCTCATGGCAGCGTCGACGCCTCCTTCGATGTGACTAGCGACCGATCGGTCGCATCTAAACGTATGGTATGATGCAGGAAGCGACCAATCGGTCGCACAGCATTTAGAAGCGGGAGCAGAGCAATGCGGAAAGGTGAACAAACGCGACAGGACATCATTCGTAAGGCGGCGCCCATCTTCAACCAGCGAGGGTACGAAGGCGCTGCCATATCTGACCTGATGAAGGCCACCGGCTTGGAAAAGGGCGGAATCTACCGACATTTCGAAAATAAGCAACAGCTCGCGGCCGAGGCTTTCGACTACGCTTGGAACTTGGCGTTAGATACCCGCTTTGAGGGCACAGGGGAGATCACCAACACGGTAGACCGCTTGAAGCAGGTCGTCAGGAACTTTCGCGAACGCCGGGCTGGACTTGTCCCAGGGGGATGTCCGCTCCTTAACACGGCAATCGATGCCGACGATGGAAATCCGCGGCTGCGAGAAAAGGCGCGACGAGCGCTTGCCTCCTGGCTTGGTCGCCTCCAATCCATCGTCGAGGACGGGCAGCGACAAGAGGAGATACGCAGCGATATCGATGCTTCAGAATTGGCCGCGTTGATCGTGAGCACGCTCGAAGGAAGCTTGATGGTAGCTCGTCTCGAGCGGAAAGAGGACCCGCGCGATTCCGCCTGCCGTCATCTTGAGGAGTATCTCGAAACCAGCGTCCGGGCGGGGGAACTCAAGGGGAGGGCGAAAAAGTCATGAGCGTGCCGGACACTTCCGTCGAATCCGATTAACCGACTTGGCTTAGTCGACATCGAACGACCAGCGGAATTTCAGAATTTCTGCCAACACGTTGTCAAGACGGTCTACGCCCGACGAATTACGAAACAAGTGAAGTGCGTGCTGCTTCATCGTCCACGGTTGTGAGCCCATCGCCCGCTGTCCCTTCGACTCTTATTTGCCGATTGACGGCCCTCTGAACGACTTCAGGGGAGTCTTGCGTACTCGATCTTGGCCTTCATTAGTACGGGTATATCAGGGTCGGCGTCCCGCCAGAGCGAGAAGAAAACCTCATACTCCGCACGCGCTTTGCCGATATCGCTTTGTAGGCCGTAGGATCGTGCCAGTCCAAGATGAGCGAGCACAAACAGCGGGTTGTTTGCCACCAAGTCGCGGTGGTCAAGAAACTTCTGAAACTCTTCGGCCGCTTCGTGACCCTTATGAAGGAGCAGATAAGCCTGCCCGCGAACAAAGGCGGGATACAGCGAGGCACCAAATTCGGGATTCGGTGGAGGCAAGCCCAATTCGTAGGAATTCGCAACGTTGAGATATTCGATCGCCTTAGAATGCTGGCTCCGATTGATCGCGATGATCGCATTGATAGTCGGAAGCCAATAATACCTGAGCATCGTATCGGCGGAATGCTCTCTTTCCAAATCTCGTGACATTGCCTGTGCTCGGCCCGGATCGCCAGCACTGCTCAACGCTAGTGCTCCAAGAATCTGCACGTCTCGGCTCGACCCATTGGTTAGTGCTGAAGTGGCTTGGTCGTGAGCGCGTTCCGCGTTGCCAAACTCTGCTTCGCGCAACGCCGCGTGCAACTGCCAGGTCGCAGCCATTTCTTTCTGGCCACTACGTCGAGCGAAATCGGCCGCCTGCTGAGAGAATTGCCGGGCTTTCGCGAGACGTCC
>DATAIH010000029.1:0-34180 GCA_036262755.1 Candidatus Acidiferrum sp. | reverse complement strand
GCAAATCGTGATACCGGCGGACGGACCGTCCTTGGGAATCGCACCTTCGGGCACGTGCACGTGAATGTCGATGGTGCGGTAGAAATCGCGGGGCAGGCCCAGGAGATTCGAACGCGACCGCACGTAACTCATCGCGGCTTGTGCGGACTCCTGCATCACGTCGCCTAGTTTCCCGGTCAGCGTTAGTCGCCCCTTGCCTTCCATCAGCGTGGCTTCTGTGGCGAGCACCGATCCGCCCACTTCGGTCCAGGCTAGGCCAGTGGTCAATCCGACTTCGTTCTTTTTTTCCAGCCAAAATTCGCGGTACTTCAGCACGCCCAGGAAGTCCTTCACGTTTTCTGCGTTAATCTCTACCGAGGAATCCGCCCCGTCGGTCACCACTTTGCGCGCCATTTTGCGTGCGATATTTTGGATTTCGCGCTCCAGGTTGCGCACCCCCGCTTCATGCGTGTAGTGCCGAATAATGTGCAGCAGCCCTTCCTCGGTGAACTTGAGATTCTTCTCCGTCAATCCGGTCACTTCGCGCGCCCGCTTCACCAGGAAGCGTGTCGCGATCTCCATTTTCTCCTGTTCCGTGTAACCGGGAAGCCGCAGGATTTCCATGCGGTCCTGCAATGGTTGCGGAACGGTGTGCAGCACGTTGGCGGTGCATACGAACATCACCCTGGAAAGATCGTATTCCACATCCAGGTAATGGTCCGTGAACGCGTGGTTGAGTTCCGGATCAAGCACTTCCATCAACGCGGCCGACGGGTCGCCCCGGAAATCGGTGGACATTTTGTCCACTTCGTCCAGCACGAAAATCGGGTTTACCGTGCCGGCTTTTTTCATCATTTGGATGATCTGGCCGGGCAAAGCCCCGATGTAGGTCCGCCGATGGCCTCGTATTTCCGCCTCGTCGCGCACGCCGCCGAGCGAAACGCGCACGAACTTGCGGCCCGTGGCATGGCCGATGGACATCGCCAGCGAAGTTTTGCCGACGCCCGGAGGCCCGACAAAGCAAAGGATTGAGCCCTTCGGATTCTTCACCAACTGGCGCACCGCAAGGAATTCCAGGATACGGTCCTTGATCTTCTCGAGCCCATAGTGCTCGTCGTTGAGCACTTTTTCCGCTGCCTTGATGTCCCGGATTTCTTTGGAACGTTTCTTCCACGGCACGGCAATCAGCCAATCGAGGTAATTGCGGCTGACCGTCGATTCCGCGGACATCGGCGGCATCAACTCCAGGCGCTTCAGTTCCTGGATGGCCTTCTCGTGCACATCCTTGGGCATGCCGGACGCATCGATCTTCTTCTTCAGCTCATCCGTTTCGCTTTTCTCGCCGCGCCCCAACTCTTTCTGAATGGCCTTCAGCTTTTCGTTGAGGTAATACTCTTTTTGCGCGCGTTCCATCTGTCGCTTTACGCGCGTATTGATGTTCCGGTCGACGTTCAGTTTCTCGAGCTCGATTTCCAGGATCTCTCCGATGCGGTTCAGCCGCTCCAGCGGATCCACGGTTTCCAGCAGATCCTGCTTTTCGTCGACGGGGAGCTGCAGGTTCGCCGCAATGGTGTCCGAGAGGCGCGACGGATCATCGCCCCGTGCGGCCGCAATCATCGTGTCGTAATTCAGGCTCTGCGACAGCTTGATGAATTGCTCGTAGAGCCCCGTCACTTTCTCGACCACCTGCTTGACCTGCGGCGAATCTTCAATGCGCTGGCCCAGCAGACGAATCGTGGCCCGGAAAAAGCCCTCTTCCGTGGCGATGGAGAGCGCCCTGGCGCGCTCCACGCCTTCCACCAGCACCTTGATATTGCCGTCGGGCAGCTTTACGCTCTGCACGATATTCGCGAGGGTCCCAACCGCGTAAATCTCCTCCGGCTTCGGGTCGTCCACCGATGCGTCGTGCTGCGTGGAAAGGAAAATCTTCTTGTCGCTGGCAAGCGCCTCTTCAAGCGCGCGCACGCTCGCTTCGCGGCCTACGATGAACGGCGTCATCTGCTGCGGAAAGATGACCATATCGCGCACCGGCATCATCGGCACGCGCCTCATCTCTTGTTTTTCTCGTGTAAACATGAGGGCCCCTGAACTTCTACTTCTGCCTCTTGGTTCTGTGCGGCCGAAGATTGGCCGTACCCTGAATTTGATGCGCGAGCCGGTTCACCCAGCTTTCTCGAGCAAGCTCCAGTTGATTTCCCGCGTGCGCACCATCTCCGCAGTCACCACAAATTCGCGCACCTTCCGTTGCATGGGAAGGTGGTACATCAGCTCGAGCATGAGGTCTTCTAAAATCATCCGCAAACCGCGCGCGCCCACTTTGCGCTGAAGGGCTAACTCTGCCACAGTTTCGAGCGCTTCCTCGGTAAATCGCAAGCGCACGTTCTCAAACTCAAACAGTCTCTGATACTGCTTCAGCAAGGCATTCTTCGGCTCCGTCAGGATCTTGACCAGCGCCGCTTTGTCCAAATCGTTCATCACGCC
The DNA here is from genome assembly GCA_036262755.1 of Candidatus Acidiferrum sp. Taxonomy (GTDB): domain Bacteria; phylum Acidobacteriota; class Terriglobia; order Acidiferrales; family UBA7541; genus Acidiferrum. The sequence continues at coordinate 31,720 of DATAIH010000029.1, read as the reverse complement.
CGCAACCGGCAGGCGGCCCACAAATTCCGGAATCAGTCCGTAGCGGATCAAATCTCCGGGTTGCACTTGCTCGAGCAGTTCGGTGTTCCGGCGCTGCGGCGTCGAAGGCGTAGCATCTGTGTGGAATCCGAGCGAACGGCGTCCGGTGCGCTTCTCGATGATTTTTTCCAGGCCGACAAACGCCCCGCCGCAAATGAACAGGATGTTCGTCGTGTCCACCGGCGTGAATTCCTGGTGCGGGTGCTTGCGCCCGCCCTGGGGCGGCACATTGGCTACGGTGCCTTCCAGAATCTTCAGCAGCGCCTGTTGCACGCCTTCGCCGGAAACGTCGCGCGTGATGGAGGGATTTTCATCCTTCTTGGCGATCTTGTCGATCTCGTCGATGTAAATGATGCCTTGCTGCGCCTTTTGCACGTCGCCGTCGGCGGCCTGCAACAGCTTCAAAATAATGTTCTCGACGTCTTCTCCAACGTAGCCCGCTTCGGTCAAGGTCGTCGCATCCACGATGGCAAACGGCACTTCCAGCATGCGTGAAAGGGTTTGCGCCAACAGCGTCTTGCCTGTGCCTGTCGGCCCAATCAGCAGGATATTCGACTTGCTCAATTCGACTTCGCCCGGTTGCTTGTTCAGGAATATCCGTTTGTAGTGGTTGTAAACCGCCACCGCGAGCTTTTTCTTCGTGCGGTCCTGCCCGATGACGTAGCCATCGAGAAACCGCTTGATTTCCGGGGGCCGCGGAAGCTGCCTTGCCGGCGCCGTGGCCTGTTCCCTCTTTTCGTCTTCCAGAATCGTCTGGCAAACGCCCACGCACTCATTGCAGATGTACGCGCGGGGATAGTCGGAAGGCGAACTGATCAGCTTTTCGACCTGCTCTTGCGTCTTGTGGCAAAAGGAGCAGCGCAATGGCTCATCTGGGTTAAATTTTTTCACAGGTATGGAGGCCTCAGCTCCGCTGGGTCTTCGGAGACGCTAACCTTTACTCTATATTCTAGGCCGATTTGTCCCCCGAGCAAGAGAGAAAGTCATAGCGGTGCGGACTATAGGGAACGTCCCTCCGCACTACTTCGAGCGGCAAAGCACTTCGCGCCCCAGAATCTAACGATGCTTGTAGATGATCTCATCGATCATCCCGTACTCCTTGCCCTGCTCCGCGTTCATGATGTAATCGCGCTCGACGTCTTTTTCGATGCGGTCGATCGCCTGGCCGGTGTGCTTTGCCAGCAGCGAATTGATGGTCGTGCGCATGCGCAGGATCTCTTTTGCGTGAATATCGATGTCCGTGGCCTGCCCCCCGAGCCCCGATAGCCAGGGCTGATGAATCAGGATGCGCGCGTTGGGAAGCGCAAAACGCTTCTTCGGGGCGCCTCCCGTCAACAGCACCGCGGCAATCGAGGCCGCTTGCCCGATGCAGGTGGTCACCACGTCCGGCTTCACAAACTGCATGGTGTCATAGATCGCGAATCCCGCGGTGATCGAGCCGCCGGGCGAATTGATATACAACTGAATGTCCTTCTCCGGGTCTTCCGCCTGCAGGAACAGCATTTGCGCAGTCGCCAGATTGGCCACGTGGTCGTCGATCGGCGTGCCGATAAAAATGATGTGCTCTTTCAGTAGCCGGGAATAAATATCGTACGCCCGTTCGCCGCGGCTGGTCTGTTCGACCACCATCGGTACGAGGGTCGTTGCGCGGTAATCAGGTTCGTCGAATTTTTTCATGGGAGTAAAGCCGTTGGCACCCGGCCGGAAGATTTCACTTTGCGTCTGTCGCCGCGCTCGCCGCCGCGACGGTCTTGACTTTCGCGCTTTGCTCAATCCACTCGAGTGTTTTATCGCTTCGCAACTTGGCCTTCATCCTATCGAGCGTTCCTTGCTTTGTCAAACGTGCGCGCAGCGCCTCCGCCGATTCGCCACTATGCCCGGCCGCGTGTTCGAGCTCGCGCGTAACGTCGTCCTCGGTCACATCAATGTTTTCCGCCGTGGCGATGCGGTCGATGATCAACTCCGCCTTCACGTCGTCCCTGGCCCGGTCTTCCTGGCGCCGCCGCAGGGCCACCCAGTCCACGTTGACCGCCCGCGGGTCCACACCCTGGGCCGCCAGCGAACGCACCACGCGCTCCAGCCGCACATCCATTTGATGCTCCACCAGCGATTCCGGCACCGGGAAGTCGTGCTTGTTCACCAATTCCGCCAGAACCCTCTCGTGCAGCAGTTCCTTGTGCTTGTGGTCGCGCTCGTGCTCCAGACCTTCCCGAACCTTCTCGCGCAGCTCGTCGAGCGTTTTCGCCTCGCTCACATCCTTCGCGAAATCATCGTTCAGCTCCGGCAGCTTCTTGGTCTTGATCCCCAATACCTCTACGGCGTATTGAAATTTCTTCCCGGCAAGCTTGGGGTCGGGATAATCGGCCGGATACTCCACGTCAAAATTCTTGTGATCCCCGACCTTCGCGCCCTTCAGATTCGTATTGAAGGGCTCCATGGTTTCTTCCGCGCCAATGTGGCACGGCACGCTGTCGGCTTTCAGCGGATCGCCGCCGCCTTCCGGCGTGCCCAGCAGCTTCACTTGCGCGAAGTCACCGTCCTCGATGGCCCGGCCCTCGACGGGGGCAAACGTCGCCGCCCGCTCGCGCAGCTCCTCCAAAGCCTTCTCTACGTCATTCTCGCTGATGTCTAGCGTGGGCATTTCCAATTCCAGCCCTTTGTAGCTTCCCAGCTCGAATTCCGGCATGACCTCGAACACCGCGCGAAACTTCAGCGGTTGTCCTTCATTGAAGTCCAGCTTGTCCACTTTCGGCTGCGAAACCGGCGTGAGCTTCTGTTCCGCCACGGCCTTTTCCACGCGATCGGGCACCAGCGTCTGCAACACTTCCCCCTTGATGTCTTCCGCGAATCTCCTGCGGATCAGCGAGACGGGGGCTTTCCCGCGCCGGAATCCCGGAATCGTCGCCAGCCGCGCGAACTCTTTTGCCACGCTCTCGATCTTCTGCGACACTTCCTCGGCGGGAATTTCCAATTCCAGCTCGCGGCGGCAGGTTGCCTCAGCCATAGTACGGTCCTTTCCTAGAACGTCCGTCAGCCTGCTCAGGAACCTTCCCGGCTCTTGACGCCGCGGCTCCGGCGCCCGCGAGACTTCGCTCCACGCCGATCACCGGAGACGCACACTGACTTTCGGAAGAGGCGAGACAGGCGAGAATTCTCCCTGCAACTTGAATCCTCAGTATAGGCGACGCTTCCGACAGGGTCAAATCCACGGCGCTCTCGTTTTCTTCCTCGCCTGCCACGCATTCGAACTGTAAAATCCATCATGTCATGCCAAGGGCTCGAAAGAAACGCCGCCTTTTGCTCCCGCCATTCCTTCTCCTGCTCCTCGGGCCTCCACTCGAACAGCGCGCCTGTGCGCAAGCCCCAGAAGAGGTGTCCGGCAACTCCGAGGTATTGATGCGCTCTTGCGCCGTGCGACCAGCGAGTTCAAAGCCGGCCCGGAAAAACAAAACGAAAGGAAAAGCCGTTGCGAATGCTTCGGGAATCGGCCCGGCTTGCCTCGAGGTTAAAGACTCTCCATTGAGCATCCAGGAGTTTTTCCAATCCTACGTGCGGGTGCAAGCCTGGCGTTTTGCCGACGAAAAAGTTGTGGCGGACGGCTGGATCTTTGGCCGCGCTCTCGACAAAGACGAGCTCTTGCAATTTGCCAAGGAAGGGATTTTTGCCGGGCATGTGACTTGGAGTGAAGGCAAAGCCGTCGTTCTCGTTGCCACCCGCGAGCTGGACGACGGCTACACGCGCGTGGAGGTCTCCGTCCGCCTGCAAGGCTTCGGGGAGAACGTGGATCGCTTCGCCCCCGCGCGGGATTCCTGGGATCTGCAGTCTACCGGCCTATTGGAGAAAATCCTAATCGAGGCCCTGGAAGACCACTGCAAGTCGCTTCATGCGACCCCGCCAAGCTAATCCGCCGCCGCGGGGCGCCCCACCGCCCTCGTCAAATCCTCATGCAGCAAGCGATGAAATAGATGCTCTCCGGCTTCGCGCCGCACCGATAGCCGGCCGGCCACGTACGCTCGCGAAGCCAGGCCCTTCTGGACCGCATCGCAAATGGCCATGTCTTCATCCTGTACCTTTTCGCTAACCTTGATGCTCGCGCGATGGTGCGCCGCAGCCTTTTTGCTCACGTCGGCGAAGTAGTAGTCAAACACCACCGCGCATTTGTCCACCGCCAGGGGCAACACCAGGTTCGTGTCCATCACGCCTTCGTACGCGTTAATCATGAAGTTCGGATAGATCCACAGATAAAATGCCCGGCCTTGCCGCGTCGCCGAGACCCCGCCCTCGGATCTCTTGCGCGACGAAAGCGGGCTCGACTGCAAGCACGCTCGTTCCAGGTTCTCGATCGTGTATTTCGTGTATTCGATCACGCTGCTCAGCCCTTTATGCGCATGCGGCACGTGGTACCCTCCGTCCAGATAATTGTCCACATACACTTTCCAGTTGCACTCGAGTGTGTAAACGCGCCGGTCGAAAAACTTCATCTTTTTCTCAAGTTCGAGCGGCGCAACGATTCCAGGAACCTTTCCGAGAAAATCGTGGAGGGGCGCAGCTTGCCCGTCCAAATTCACAAAAACAAAGTTCTCCCAGGTATCCACCTTCACCGGCACGAGGCCGTTTTTTGCGCGATCGAAATTGCACACACCCTCGAACTCCACCATGCCTTTCAGTGCACCGTCGATTCCGTACGTCCAGCCGTGATAGGGACAGCGGAACTGCTTAGCCGAGCCTTCCGCCTCCGTCACCACCGCCGCGGCATGGTGCCGGCAAACGTTGTAAAACGCGCGCAATGTGGTGTCCTCGCCGCGTGCCACGACGATGGGCTCGCCCGCGAGGTCGGTTGTAAAAAAGTCCCCGTTATTGCGCACCTGATCCGCGCGGCCCACGGCCTGCCAGGTTCTGCCAAACACGCTTTGCTCCTCCAACTCGGCGATTTGCGCGTCGAAATACCACGGCGAAGGAATGGTCCACGCGTGGTCCAGCGGATCGTGCGGATTGTACAACCTCAGAAGATCGCTAACGTCTCTTTCCATGAAGCGCTCCCGGCAGCGTCCTACCGACTTGGCGCGAATGCCTTGCTTCTTTGATACCCCGAAACCTATTTCGAGAAAAGCAAAAAACCGCCGCTCGCGAACCGGGCCTCCGATTCCTCCGGTTTCGCATCGGTTCTGTGGCGTGTTCTGTAGCGTTGACGAACCGGAGAACGCCCCCTAAAATGCTTTTCCGCGTAATCCTCGGACCTTCCATGGCTGCCTACCGTCGCCGTCGCCAAAGGGAACCAAGCCACCCAAGAAAATTGATCTGGACCGAAGATAAGTTTCGCGCCCTGCTCGAATCCGCCCCGGATGCCATGGTCATCGTGGACGCATCGGGCACCATGACGCTTGTCAATGCTCAGACCGAAAAGCTCTTTGGCTACAAGCGGGAAGAGCTACTGGGCAAGCCGGTGGAAATCCTCATGCCCGACCGCTTTCGCAGGAACCACCTCGGCCATCGCGAACAATACGCCAAGGGTCCCCGTTTGCGCATGATGGGTTCTGGCATGGAGCTTTTTGGCCGCCGCAAAGACGGCACGGAATTCCCCGTCGAAATCAGTCTTAGCCCCTTCAAGAGCAAGGATGGCCTCCTGGTCTTCAGCGCCATCCGCGATATCACCTTGCAGAAGCGGGCGCAGAAGGAACTCGCCGAAGCCAAGGAAACTCTTGAACTTCGCGTGCGCGACCGCACTGCCGAGCTCCGGCAGTCCAACCAGGCTCTCGAAGCCGAAGTTGCGCGTCGTGAACTCGCGCAGCAGCAACGTAACCAAGAGGAAGAACGCGCGAAGCGTCTCGAGGCACAGCTGGTCCAAACACAAAGGATGGAAGCCATCGGCCGGCTGGCCGGCGGCGTCGCTCACGATTTCAACAATCTCCTTGGCGTGATCCTGGGGAACAGCGAACTCCTTCTGCAAAATGAATCCTTGGACAAGCGCCTCAGCGAGCGAATCCAGGAAATCAAGATGGCTGGTGAAGAGGCAACCTCGGTCACTCGCCAATTGCTCGCTTTCAGCCGCCAGCAGGTTTTCGCGCCGCAAATCCTGGACCTAAACCTCGTGCTGCGGGACTTGCAGCCTTTGCTGGCAAGGATCATTCGGGAAAGCATTCATTTCGAAATGGAACTCGGAGGGCAAGTAGGCTCCATCAGGATCGACCGCAGTCAACTGGCTCAAGTCATCCTGAACCTGGTCGCCAACGCGCGCGATGCCATGACGGCGGGCGGGCGGCTGAAAATAGAAACGTCCAACATTGAACTGGGCGAATCGTACGCTCACGAGCACGTCGACGCCCGGCCCGGGTCTTATGTGCAATTGAGCGTGACGGATAGCGGCAGCGGAATGGACCGCGAAACCGTTAGCCGCATCTTCGAGCCCTTTTTCACCACCAAGGAAAAGGGCCGCGGGTCCGGACTCGGCCTTGCGACCGTCTACGGAATCGTCCGGCAAAGCGGCGGACACATCTGGGTCTACAGCGAGCCAGGCCTGGGCACCACTTTCAAGATCTATTTCCCAAGCATCACTCGGCCTTCGGATTCTCTGCCCCGGGCCGCACCTGCTGTGTCCCTAGCAACGGCAGCGGAAACCATTCTGCTGGTGGAAGACTCCAGCCTTCTTGCAAAAGTCACGCGGGATTTCCTAGAAGGTGACGGCTATCAGGTGCTGATGGCTTCGAATCCTCGCGAGGCCATCGAGATCGCGGAAAATCACCACGCGCCAATCCATTTGCTGTTGACCGATGTTGTCATGCCCGACATGAATGGCCGTGAACTCGCCGAACGGCTGCTCGAAAAACGTCCGGAGATGAAAGTTCTGTATATGTCGGGTTATACGGACGGGATTCTTTCCGAGCACGCCTTTCGGGCGGAGGATTCGGCCTTCATCGAAAAGCCTTTCTCGTATGACGTGCTTTCGCGCAAAGTGCGCCAGACGCTGAATCCGCGGGCCCCATCTTGAAGCAAATCTTTTTTTAGCAGGCTTGTCGCTACAAAGCGACCAAGCTTTCGAGGGCCGCTTTGTTCCTCAGGACCAGCGTCGAGCGGTTCAGCTCGATCGTTTGCTGCCTTTTGAATTCGCTCAGAGTGCGCGTCACGGTCTCCCGTGATGCGCCAATCAGTTGCGCGATTTCTTCGTGGGTCAGCGCCAGTTTAACCCGCACGACCCCGTCCATTGCCGACCCGTTGGTCGACCAATCCAGCAGAAAGTGCGCTAAGCGTTCCGGCACCGACCGGCACAGCCCAATCGAGCGTGCCAGTCCGTAGACCGCCTGGCAATCGCGGCTTAGAAGATTCGCGAAGTGCAGGCAGGCATCGCCGTGCTCGTCGATGCACTTCAGAAAATCCGCATGCGGAATGAAAGCCAATTCCGCGGGCTGCAGGATCTCCGCTGTCAGGTCATAAGGGGTCCCGGTTATGACCGAATGCAAGCCCAGAGCTTCGCCCGGTTTTGCCATCTTTAGGATCAGCGTGCGGCCGTCGCTGTTGGTGGTCAAAAGCTTCACACGCCCTTGCCGCAGGAGGTACACGCCCCGCGCCGGCTGGCCTTCCATAAAAATAATCGCGCCGGCGGGAAAACTCGCTAGATGCTCGACCTTTTGCAATGCCTGGAGGGTCCCTTCGGAAAGGCCCTCGCAAGAGTCCGAGACAGCTTCCTCGGTCGGGCTCGTCTGGACCACCGCCAAGCGCGCGGACGAGCCCGTACCCTTGGTAGGATTCCGCCAGCGTTCGAAGCAGGGAGCTGCGGTTCTGGCTGCCATGATAGGACTTGCCATGGTCGTCTCCTTCCACTCCGGTTCTCTCGACGGAACAGGAACGGGCAAGCCGAGGGCCGCTCGAGGTGCCAGAGATTCGTGGCTAGAGCAACCATGTAACAAACAGAAAATAAACAACTTATCATCGAGGCAGTGCTTGCCTGACACCACCCCGGTTTTCCTACCGTCGTCCCCGCTGCGCCATTTCGCACATCTTCTGCGTGATCTCGATCACTCTCGCTTGTGACCGGGGGGTTCAGATTGCGAGTGCTTCGTTCTGCATCGACCACCGCGCTTTGGCCCGAGGAACGGCCTGTCTCTGCGCCGCAGCTGTCCCGGCATATAATGCTGGCCAATGGCTGGCGCGCCTAGCGAATGGCCTGATGGATCCGCGGTCCGCCTGGATCGCCGGGATCCTTATCTGCGCCTCCAATCCGTCACGATTTTCGTTCGCAATTTGGATCGCAGCCTGGACTTCTACGTGAAGCAACTGGGCTTTCAGCTCGCCTTCGACGCCCGTTCGCAAAAATTTATCGGGCGCCACTTCGTAACCGTCGCCCCACCGGACGGCCAGGCGAATCTCACCCTCGTCGCCCCCGAGCGGGACTCGGAGCAATACAAGCTCATCGGCCGCCACACTCAAGTCACGTTTGTAACCGAGGACGTGCTTGCCAAGTTCCGCGAATGGAGCGCGCGAGGAGTGCGCTTCCTGGCCAATCCTCGCCTCAAGCGGCTCAAATACCCGGTGCGCCTCGAACCTGCAAGGTCGCTAGCCTCATCAGCCGAGGCCGAGCACCCGCCGATTTGGGGTGGTGTCTTCGCCCGCTTCAGGGATCCCGACGGCAATTCGTTTTCGCTTGTCAGTTTCGACGAGGTTACGCACGCTGTCGAGGCCCAGCGCCGGGCCATTGCCGAGAAGATCGAGACCGAACGCCGCGCTGCTCAGGAACTCGATATCGCCAAGCAGGTACAGGCGCGGCTGTTTCCGCAAACGCTTCCGCCGCTCAAAACTCTGGAGTACGCCGGAGTTTGCCGCCAGGCTCGCCAGGTCGGCGGCGACTACTACGACTTCCTGGACCTAGGGGGCGAACGGCTCGGTTTCGTGATTGGCGACATATCCGGAAAAGGAATTGCCGCCGCTCTGCTGATGGCCAATCTCCAGGCCAATCTGCGCAGCCAAAGCGCCATCGCGGTGGATCAGCCGCAGCGCCTGTTGCGTTCGGTAAACCAGCTTTTTTGCGAAAACACCACGGACGGCGCCTTTGCCACGCTTTTCTTCGCCGAGTACGACGATGCGACTCGCCGTTTGCGCTACGCGAACTGCGGCCACCTCGCCGCTCTTCTGCTACGCCGCGATGATTCGATAGAACGCCTCGAATCCACCGCGACGGTTCTCGGCGTGTTCAAGAGATGGGATTGCGAAATCAGCGAAACGCAAGTCTTTTCCGGCGACATCCTGGCCCTCTATACGGATGGAATCACCGAATCGTTCAATGATGCCGACGAGCAATTCGGCGAAGAACGCCTTGCGGCAGCCCTGTGCCGCGACCGCACTCTTTCCTCGAACCAGCTCCTCAACACGATCGTGGAGAAGGTCCGCCAGTTCAGCCCCCGCGAACAGCACGACGACATCACGCTCATCATCGCCAAATCGTTGTAACTGCACGGAGCGGGCGGAATCACACTCGGGCTTCCGCCCTCGCCACCATCAGGCCGTAAATAAAATTGCCGGAGGCGAATCCCGCGCGCATATGTTTGAAGGCACGAAGAAAGCGCACGAATGCCGGGCCATATCGTGCCGCCAATACCCACAACGACTTGTCCTTGATGATGTCGAGACAAACGTCCCAGGTCTTGGCGCAATTCTCGTTCAGCATCTCGCGGCGAACCACCTTCAGCCCGGCGGCGGCCATGTGTCCTGCGTAGTCTTCCATGGTCTGTAATTCCACCATCATACCGTGTTCGAGGTCGTGCAAAAATTTCCTGTGCTCCCGCCGCGTCAGACCTTCTCTCTTGAACCAGTCGGTAATCGCCAGTGTTCCTCCAGGCTTTAGGAGCTTTGCGGCGGAGGCGAAGAACTTGGGGATGTCCTGGTAGTGCGAAATGGATTCCACCGACCACACTACGTCGAAGGATTTGTCAAACGTCATGGCCTCGGCGTCCATGAGCAGAAACCGGGCATCGACTCCCGCGGTCGCTGCGGCTTTGTTGGCCATTTCCACTTGCACCGTGGAAATGGTGATTCCCGTTGCTTTCGCTCCGTACCTCCGCGCCAGATAGATGCTGCCGGCGCCAAGCCCGCAGCCCACATCGAGGATCCGGGCATAGGGCTCGACTCGGGCGGCCTGCGCGAGATGCTCAATGAGCTGAACCTGCGCCGTCTCCTTGGATTCATCGCCGCGAATCCAGTAGCCATGATGAATGTGCTCACCCCACAGCGAATGGTAATAGGGGCTCATGCGGTCGTAGTGCTCGCGGACTCTCACCTTGTCGTTCGTCCGAGCGGCACTGGTCATAGCCCGGTCCTCCCTGCACTTTTCTGGTAACTCGGCATTCTGAAGGAGTTAAGGGGCCGGTTTCTCTATCTGCCCATTCTAAAGAGGGAGGCAAACAAGACGAAGCAGCAAAGGTGTGGACGTTCGAGGAAAACCGGGAAAGACGACCGAGGACAACTTGCGACGGCGGCATAAGAATTGCGGAACTGCCTGAAAATAAATAGGTTAAGTGAGCATTCTTCTTTTGCGAGACTCCCAAGCTCTGGGGACTACTCGTCGCGGAGAGCGACCATAGGGTCGACGCGCATGGCGCGGCGGGCAGGCAGCCAGGATGCGGCAAGCACGACGCTCGCCAGCAGCGCGGCCGCCAATCCATACGTCAGGCTGTCGGTTCGCGAGACGCCATAGAGAAAGATTCCCGACCCGCTCCAGCCAATGCCCTCGGTGGGAAGAAAACGGGCCGCAGCAAATGCACAAAACGTACCGACAAGCAGGCCGGCGGAAGTGACCCCTAACGATTCACGCAGCACCAGACCGGCAATCTTGAGGCGGTCTGCACCGAGAGCCGTGCGAATGCCGATTTCTCGGGTGCGCTCAGCGACGGAATACGACGTCACACCGAACACGCCGACAACCACCAATACTAAGGACAGGGCCCCGAACGAAGCCAACAGTGTGACCACCGGCCGACGCAGCGTAAGGGACTCCGAATCGTGAATCTGCGCCTGCATGCTGCCCAATTCCCAATAGAGCTGCGGATCCACAGCCTGAAGCAAGCCAGAGATGCGAGAAGCGACGTTCGCCAGGTCGCGCGCGGCTCGGACACGGATGGCCAAGCTCCACCGCGGCGGCGTAGTTTGTGCGACCGGGAAGTACGCAAGCGCCCTCAAGTCCTCTTCCGGATTGCGCTGACGGAAATCGCTAACTACGCCCACAATCTCTCTCCAAATCATGGGAGAATCTCGAAACGCCAGGTGATACCCGATGGGGTTTGTTCCCGGAAAGAACTGTCTCGCGAAAGTCTGATTCACGATGGCAACCGGGCTGGCTCCTTGACCATCCGTCTCCCGGAACGCGCGGCCTGATAACATGGGTACCCGCAAAGTTGAGAAATAGTCGGGGCCTACGCAGACAAACCATATTTCGTCTTCAACCGGAGGCGTGTTCGCAACTGGCGATTCTATTTTAAGTGGGCTTGCGTCGGCACCCTCCATGGGAAGCGAGTCCACCATGCCTACCGACTCGACGCCCGGCACGAAGCGCATGCGTTCTTCCGCGTTGCGCATCAGACGCGCCCGATCCGGCGCTGCTGTGTAGCGCGTAAGCGGCAAGCGGATAGTGGCGGTTAAGACGTTCCGGGGATCATATCCGAGGCGTGAGAATTCCACCTGCAGGAAACTGCGCAACAACAATCCGAAGCCCACGAGCAGCACCATGCCGAGCGCGACTTGGGCGGCGACCAAAAACTTCCGCGGCCTTCGCGAGTGCGCACCAAGGACCGCGTTCCGGGCGGCGTCTTTCAAGTTTTCAGTGAGACTCACACGGCTCGCCTGCAACGCGGGAATCATCCCAAAGGCAAGCGCACTCAGAAACGAAACTGCCAAACTTATCGTGAAAACCCGCATATCGACTTGCAAATACACGCCGGGGAACATTCCCGAGGCCGTCTTTGTGATGATCTCCTCGCACCATCGCGTCACGACTACGGCGATGATTCCGCCACAAAGGAACAGCAGCGTGCTCTCGGTCAGAAGTTGACGAATCATCCGGCTGCGCGAGCAACCCAGAGCCGAGCGCACGGCGATTTCCCGGTGGCGCTTCACGCCCCGCGCCAGCAGCAAGCTGGCGACGTTCGAACACGCGATTAGCAGCACCACTCCAGAGGCGACTGCTGTCATCCACAAGCCGCGCTGGGCATTTCGCCTGGTCGGTCCGGGATTACGGAACATTTCGGCAAAATCTTCCACCACAAAACGTTTGCTTTGATCCGCTCGAGCATCGGGATTCTTAAACCGGCTTGCGATAACTTCCGCCTCCAAACGTGCTTGGCCGAGCGTCACTCCTGGTTTTAAGCGGGCGATAATCTGGACCCTCATTTTCCCGGCTCTGACGTTTCCTTGACTTGCGTAAGAGTCCGGTACCAGAGGCGCAAAGATCTCGAGCTCGTCGAAATAAGGTCCCAACGACTGCGCCAGGACGCCAACAATCGTAGCGAGACGCCGATTCAGAACAATTTGCCGTCCGATAACGCTTGGGTCCGCGTGGAATCGAGTGCGCCAGCAATCATAGGAAAGGATCACGACTCCGTCCTGGCCGGCCCGCTGTTCTTGCTCGCGAAAGTTGCGGCCCAACAATGGCTGTACGCCGAGCGCGGGGAACCAGTTGGCAGTTACGAGGAATCCCGCCAGGTTTTGTGTGACGGAGCTATCGGCGCTGTAAAGGTAATCTGCCCATCCGCCCGCCGCGATCTGCTCATACAGCTTACTGTCTTCGCGAATTGCCTGATATTGCATTGGAGTAGGCGTGTGGGTATCCCCGTCTTCCTCAATCGTCCAGATATGCACCAAGCGCCCGGGTTCCAGGAACGGCAGGCCGCGCAAGAATGCAGTATCCACTAATCCGAAAATCGCCGTATTTGCTCCAATCCCCAGCGCTATGGTGAGAACGGCAACCGCGGTGAAGCCAGGAGACTTGCGCAGCAGGCGCAGGCCGAAGCGAACGTCCTGGGACAGAGTGTCGAGGAAATTCACGCCGCGGGCGTCGCGGCATTCTTCCTTGCGCAGCTCCAATCCATCCATCGCGCCGAACGCCCGGCGGCGTGCGTCTTCCGGGCTCACGCCTTGCGCGAGGAACTCCTCGGTTTTGCGCTCGAGGTGATACCGAAGCTCTTCATCGAGTTCCTGCTCGACGCGATTGCGGCGGAAGAGCGAACGGAACCTCAAGGGTATGGTGTAGATCCAACGTTCGAGGCGCATGGTTGGCTCCTTGCACTCAAGGGCTGCAACGATAACGTCGAAATTCCGGTTATGCCTCTTCGAGCTTCACGACATGCGAGATCGCTGCGGAGAGCCGGTTCCAGTTGCCGGCTTCCCTTTCAAGTTGTCGGCGGCCGAGACGCGTTAGTGAATAGAACTTGGCGCGGCGATTGTTCTCGCTGAGTTTCCATTCGGCGGTGATCCAGCCCTCCTGTTCCAGTTTGTGCAAAGCCGGGTAGAGAGAGCCGTCGCTGACTTGCAGGACGTCGCCAGAAATCTGCTTCAAGCGCTGGCTGACGGCGAAGCCGTTCAGCGGCTGGAGCGCCAGAATTTTCAAAAGCAAGAGGTCCAGGGTGCCCTGGACCAGGTCAGACGGTTTGCTCATGCCCACCCCGCGGTTACCGAGGACAAGGTACAGGCTTTCCCCTCGGTAAGCAAGGGGAGTTCCCGTGGGTTCCGGGGGCGGAAGAGCGAGGATCTGCCGCGTACCGGAAGAACAGAGAATACAAAGCGGAAAGGGGAAGTTTTGAAGGAACCGCCCAGATCTGGGGCGCGGCAGTAAAGACGCGGGCGCCGTTCCCGAGGAGGGACAGCGCGCCTACAACCGAAGTTTCCCTGAATGCTCCGAAGCGCTAGCTACTGGCCTCGGTGGCCTCTTCCCTCTTGGTCTTTTCTTTCTTTTCTTTTTCCTTGTACTCGTAGCCGATGATTTCGAGTATGGCCACCTTGGCGTTGTCGCCGACGCGATTGCCAGCTCGGATGATGCGGGTGTAGCCGCCGGCGCGGTCGCCGAACTTCGGCGCGATCTCGCTAAAGAGCTTTTGCGTGACGGCCGGCACCAGGAGATAAGACGCCGCCTGGCGGCGCGCCTGTAGCGTGTCGCGCTTGCCGAGGGTGATCATTTTTTCTGCCATCGGACGAGCGGCCTTGGCGCGCGTGAGCGTGGTGGTGATACGGCCATGCTGAAACAGGTTGGTGACCAGGCTGCGCAGAACGGCGCGGCGATGATCGGGCTGCTTCCCGAGTTTTGATCCAGAGTTGAGATGTCGCATGGTTGTTTCCCGTTCCTAGTTTTTGGGTTCTCCGTTTTTCCGTCAGGCGGTAACGAAGCTCACTCGCTGCCACCCCTCGCTCTCAAACAAACGGGGCTAATGCCCCGCCTCTACAACCCGCACAAAAAAGGGGCCGGCTCCGAAGCCTGCCCTGTAGGGAACCGAGCGATCAAAACCGCGGGTCTAAAAGACCCGCCACTCGAACGACTCGCTGACACAGCAGAGCCCGGTTCCGAAGGCTGGCGAGGGCCGCTGACCAAGCGCCCCTCTACAGTCCGACGGTGTCTTCCGGCGAAGGCGCGGCGGTCTGGCTCGGGAGCGGCGGCCAGATGATGCGGCCGTGCTCATCGAACTTCATGCCCAGCGAAAGGCCCATCTTGGTGAGAATCTCCTTGATCTCGTTGAGGGACTTGCGGCCGAAGTTCTTGGTCTTGAGCATCTCGTTTTCGCTCTTCTGCACGAGCTCGCGAATCGTCTGAATATTGGCGTTCTTCAGACAGTTGTAAGAGCGCACGGAGAGCTCGAGTTCCTCGACGGAGCGGTCCAGATGCTCGAGGCGCGGATCATGCGAAGTATCCTGCGGCGTTTCCACGGTTTCCACAGGCTCCTCGAAGTTGATGAAGATGCTCATGTGATCCTTCACCAGCTTGGCGGCGAAGCCAATTGCGTCTTTGGGGGTGATGGCGCCGTTGGTCCACACCTCCATCATCAACTTCTCGTAGTCGGTCATCTGGCCCAGACGAGCCGCTTCGACCGAGTAGTTGACCTTGCGGACCGGCGAGTGGACGCTGTCCACCGGAATGTAGCCGATGGGCAGATCTTCATCGTAGTTGCGGTCGGCAGCCACGTAGCCGCGGCCGTTTTTGGCGCGCATCTCGATCTGCAGCTTGCCACCTTCGCTCACGGTAGCGATATACACGTTCTTGTCGAGGACGGCGAAATCGGCGTCTTCCTCGATGTTTGCGGAGGTGACCGTTCCGGGTTGCTCGACGTTCAGGTAAATCGTCTTGGGCAGATCGGTGTTCAGCTTGATGGGCACCTGCTTGAGGTTGAGGATGATGTCCGTGGCGTCCTCGACAACCCCGGGGATCGAAGAGAATTCGTGCAGGACGCCTTCGATCTTCACGGCGGTGACCGCCGCACCCTCGATCGAGCTGAGCAGCGCGCGGCGCAGGGCGTTGCCGACGGTCGTGCCCCAGCCGCGCTCAAAGGGCTGCGCGGAGAAACGCCCGTACTTCTCGGTCAGCGATTCGAGATCGGACGCCAGGTGCTTTGGCTTTTGAAACCCTTTCCACATCTTGTTCCTTCTTTCCGGGCCGGAATCACCGACCCACAAATCCTTGAACTGTTCTAAGTTGCTAGTCCCTGAACCCAAGAACGAAGAACAAACTCGAAACTACTTCGAGTACAGCTCGACGATAAGCTGTTCGTTAATCGGCGGTGTCTGCACGTCATCGCGCTTGGGCAGCGCCACAACCTTGGCCTTGAACTGCTCGCGCTGCTGCTCGAGCCAAGGCACCGCGTTCTGGCTTTGCGCCACGTTGCGCGCTTCGAGGACCACCGCGTTCTGGTGCATCTTTTCCTTGATGGAGATTTCTTCGCCGACGTTGACCAGGTAGGACGGGATGTTCACCTTCCTGCCGTTCACGCGCACGTGGCCGTGCAGCACGAGCTGCCGCGCCTGCGAGCGCGAGGCGGCCAAGCCGGCGCGCCACACCGCGTTATCGAGGCGGCGCTCCAGCATGACGATCAGGTTTTCGCCCGATGGGCCCTTCATGCGCACCGCTTTTTCAAAATAATTGCGGAACTGGCGCTCCAGCAGGCCGTAGGCGCGCTTCACCTTCTGCTTTTCGCGCAACTGCAGGCCGTAACCCACGACCTTGGCGCGCCGCGATTGGCCGTGCTGCCCCGGTACGAAGTTGCGTTTTTCAATGGCGCACTTCTCCGTAAAGCAGCGCAGGCCCTTCAAAAACAGCTTCTGCCCCTCCCTGCGGCACAGGCGGCAGACGGCATCACGATGTCTTGCCAACGTCTATTCTCCCTTCGAAAAGCTCTCCGACCTCAACCAAAAGCCAGATTCCGTCTGGCGGCGGCACAACCGGCACCCTTGCCGATCGAGCACCCTTCGAGCACAGCCAAGAGCGGCTCCTGCCGGCAATTCACACGCGGCGGCGCTTCGGGGGCCGACAGCCGTTGTGTGGAATCGGCGTAACGTCGCGGATCAGCACAATGTGCAATCCCGCGGCGGACAGCGCGCGGACGGCGGATTCCCGCCCGGAGCCGGGGCCTTTGACACGCACCTCGACGCTCTTCATGCCGTACTGGTCGCGCGCGGCGCCCGCGGCCGCGAGCGAAGCCTGCTGCGCGGCGTAAGGCGTGCCTTTGCGCGAGCCCTTGAAGCCGATCGCTCCGGCCGAGGACCAGCACATGGTGCGGCCGTCCGGATCGGTGATCGTGATCTGCGTGTTGTTGAACGACGCAGCCACGTACACGACGCCGTGCGGGACAACGCGACGTTCGCGCTTCTTCTTGAATTCCTTCTTGCGCTTTGCCGCGGCTGGTTTCGCCGGCGCCGCCCCTTCCGGCGTGGTTGCTGCGCTTTTTGGTTCTTTTGCCACGATTCACTCCGTTCTTTCGACCGCCAAATTCGAAATCCGCGGAAAGACGGGCACGGCCTGCCGCGCCCCGGGCATGTCTCGCTAGCCCTTCTTGCCGACGGTCTTCTTCTTTGCCGCGATGGCGCCGCGCCGCGGACCCTTGCGGGTGCGCGCATTGGTATGCGTGCGCTGGCCGCGAACCGGCAGATTGCGCCGGTGACGAATCCCGCGATAGGCCTGAATTTCGATCAGCCGGCGAATGTTCATCTGAATCTCCTTGCGGAGATCGCCTTCAACGCGGCCTTCCTGCTCGATGGCCTGGCGGATATGGTTGATTTCGTCTTCCGTCAGGTCGCGAATCTTCTTGGTGTGATCCACGCCGGCTTTCGCGGCAAGCCTGCGCGCGCGGGCTTGCCCGATACCATAGATCGAGGTCAGCCCGATCCAAAGTCGCTTTTGCGGCGGAAGATCTACACCTGCGATGCGTGCCATGATTTCTCCAAGTTCTAAGCTATAGGTTCTCGGTTCAGAGTCTTTGCGCGACCTTCCTGCGCGACGCTTGAGCCGAGGACTTACAACTTGAAACGAAAGACCGCCTTTATCCCTGGCGCTGCTTGTGTTTGGGGTTGACGCAAATCACCCGCACCACGCCGCGCCGGTGGATCACCTTGCATTTGTCACAAATCTTTTTCACTGATGCCCGAACTTTCATGTTCCCCTCAATCCTTTACGAAGCCGCCATGTAGCCGGCTCCAGACCCAGCATCCTTTCGACTGCGCCCTCGAACCCATCCTGCTACTTATAGCGATAGACGATGCGGCCACGGGTCAAATCGTACGGCGAAAGCTCGACGGCCACTTTGTCTCCCGCAAGAATGCGGATGAAATTCTTGCGCATCTTGCCGGAGACATGCGCCAGAACCTGGTGCTTGTTTTCCAGCTCGACGCGGAACATGGCGTTGGGCAGCGGCTCAATAACCGTAGCCATGACTTCGATGGCGTCCTCTTTGGGATTTCCCGAGTCGCCTTTGTCGCCCTTCTTTTTGTCCTCGAAGCCCTTCGCCATATTCTCCTGTTGCTTACGAGCGCCGTGCTGAAGCCCGGCCTCCATCGGTTGTAAGTCCTAAGTTCTCACTGCGGGAGAGACGAGACGGGAGGAGGATTCCCCGTTTCGATTTCTTCTCCTTAACTTACGACTTAAAACCCAAAACTCCTCCCATCGCAATGACTCTCGGCACCTTTAAGTTTCGCCGAGCGGGCCGCCGCGTGCTGCGGCCCGTAAAATCCACTACCAGGACGGACCCGTCACCTCTTTCGGGCGCGTTAAGATCCACGGTCCGTTGGCGGTGACCGCCACGGTATGCTCGAAGTGCGCCGAGGGACTGCCGTCGGCAGTTTCCGCGACCCATTCGCCCCGCATCTGCACTTCCGGCCGGCCGGCATTCACCATCGGCTCGATGGCGATGACCATACCCTCCTGCAACCGGGCGCCGCGCCCTTCTTCCCCGTAGTTCGGAAGGTTAGGCTCATCATGCATCCTCGTGCCGATGCCGTGCCCGACAAACTCCCGCACCACGGAAAACCCGTTTTCCTCGACCCAACTCTGCACCGCGTGGCCCACATCGCCCAGGCGGTTGCCAGCGCGCATCTTGTCAATCGCGCGGTCCAGCGATTCGCGGGTCACATCGAGCAGCTTCTGCACCTCGGGGCGGATCTTGCCTAGAGGTACGGTCACTGCCGAATCCGCGTAGTAGCCGTCCACTTCCATCCCGAAATCGATCGAGACGATGTCGCCTTCGCGCAATCTGCGCCGGGGCGACGGAATCCCGTGAACGATCTCGCTGTTCACCGAAGTGCACAGCATGCAGGGATACCCGCGGTATCCCTTGAACGCAGCGTGCCCCGGCTTTCCGGCGATTTTTTCCTCGGCCAATTTCTCGAGATCCATCGTGCTCATACCTGGCCGCACGGCGCTTCGCAGCGCGGTCAAAACCTCGTACACGATGAGCCCTGCGCGGTGCATTTTCTCCAGCTCTTCGGCACTTCGCAGGTGAATCGCCATCCGAACCTTTTTATCAGCCGCCCGAGTTCCAGGGCCCGACCCCGGCCGCCGCAACCGCCTAGCGCGAATTGCGGACAATCTCGAGCACGCGCAGCCTGACTTCGTCAATGCTCTTCGAGGCGTCCACGTCGTGCAGTCTGCCGAGCCTCCGGTAATACGACACCAGCGGCTCGGTCAGCTTTTCGTAGGCCTCCAGCCTCGGCGCTACAATCTCTTCTCGGTCGTCCGGCCGCTGTATCAGCTGGCCGCCGTCGTTATCGCAGCGGCCATCCACCTTCGGCGGGCGCTCGTAAATATTATAAATCTCGCCGCCCACCTCGCACATGCGCCGGCCGGTGATGCGTTTCAGCACCAACGCCGGATCCAGCGCAAAATGCACCACCAGCGCCGGCCGGTAACCGTGCTGCCGCAGCAGCACGCTCAAGTACTGCGCCTGCGCGACGGTCCGGGGAAACCCGTCAAACACAAACCCATGCGAGCAATCCGGCCTCTCGATGCGCTCCCGGACCATTTTCAGGACCAGAGAGTCCGGAACCAGGTCGCCGCGCGCCATGATGGGCTTCACTTGCACGCCCAGCGGCGTCCCCAAGCTGACATGCTCGCGAAACATGTCCCCGGTCGAAAGATGCGGCACGCGGTAGAGCTTTGCCAGCTCCTTTGCCTGCGTGCCTTTTCCCGCGCCCGGAGGCCCAAGGAAAATGACAGCGCGGTCCAATCTTTCCAGGGCCCGAATCTCCGGAGGCACTCCGCTTGTCTCTCCTAGCGGCGACCGCGCAACCGGCCCTTCCGCGCAAACCCCTCATAATTCCTCATCACCAACTGCGCCTCGAGTTGCTGCACGGTGTCCATGGCCACGCCGACCACGATCAGGAGCGACGTACCGCCGAAATAAAAGTTCACGCCGAGGCCTTTCAGGAACCACACCGGGAAGTGGCGGTCAAACCAGGCGCCGATGCCCAAGCCAAGGTGGTCGAGGTGAATCCCGGCGATCATCCACTCGGGGAGCAGGCAGACAATCGCCAAGTAGATTCCGCCGATGAACGTAAGTCGCTTCAGAATCTTGCTGACGTGCTCTGAAGTAGTGCGCCCAGGCCGAATTCCGGGGATAAAGCCCCCGTTCTTGCGCATGTTGTCGGCCAGCTCGGTGGGGTTGAAGACGATGCCGATGTAAAAGAACGAGAAGATCAGAATCAGCGCAACGTAAAGGAGCGTGTACAGAGGCTCGCCCCATTTGACGTAGGACTGGATCCTATCCACAAATTCGTATTTGCCCCGCAGCGCAAGCGCGATCGTTGCCGGAAAAGCCAAAAGAGAGCTGGCAAAAATCGGCGGAATCACGCCGCCGGAATTGACGCGCAGCGGCAGGTAGGAAGACTGCCCGCCCATGACGCGGCGCCCGACGACGCGCTTGGCGTATTGCACCGGGATGCGACGCTGGCCGCCTTCCATGAAGACGATGAACGCCACCACCGCGATCATCAAGGCGAGTAGCATAATGATGTAGATCGGCGTAAAGCCGCCCCATTGGTGGGTTACGAAAGCCTTCTCGTAAAGGTCGCTGATGGCGCGAGGCAAGCCGACCACAATGCCCACAAAAATGATCAGCGACATGCCGTTGCCAATGCCGCGTTCGCTGATCTGCTCGCCGAGCCACATAATGAAGGCCGAACCCGTGGTCAGCGTCAGAACGGTCATAAAAACAAAAGCGGGGCCGGGATGATAGACCAGATTCGCCTGCGACTGGAGTGTGCCGGCGATCGTCAGCGACTGGATAATGCTGAGCGCGATGGTCAGGTAGCGCGTGTACTGGGTAATCTTCTGCCGGCCAAGTTCGCCCTCTTTCTGCAACCGCTCGAGGTAAGGGAACACCACCTGCATCAACTGCAGGATGATCGATGCGGTGATGTAGGGCATGATGCCCAAAGCGAAAATGGTAAGCTGGCGGAAGTTGCCGCCGCTAAACAGGTCGAAGAGACCCAGCGCGGTCCCCTGCGCCGAATTGAAAATGCGTTCGAGCTCGGCGATGTTGATGCCCGGCGTAGGGAAGTGCGCACCAATTCGATACACCGCCAGCAACGCGAGCGTGAACAGCACGCGGTTCCGCAAGTCTTCGATGCGGAACATGTTTCGGATGGCTTCGATAAACCGGTTCATAGCTGTACCCTACAACTTTTCTTAGGCTACCACCTCAAACGTGCCGCCGGCCTTGGCAATTTTCTCCTTGGCCGACGCGCTGAAGGCGTGCGCGTGAATGTTTAGCTTATTCTTTAGTTCGCCATCGCCCAGGATCTTGACGGGGTCGCTTGCGCGGCGGACAAAACCGTGTGCGCGCAGCAAATCCGGCGTCACCGTTTCCCCCGCCGGAAAAACATTGAGCTCTTCCAGGTTCACCACCGAATAGGTGACGCCAAACGGGTTGTGGAAACCGCGCTTCGGCACCCGGCGGTGCAGGGGCATCTGGCCGCCTTCAAATCCGCGGCGACGCGAATAACCGCGCCGGGATTTCTGTCCCTTGTTGCCGGCGCCCGCGGTTTTGCCGAGCTTGGAGCCGATGCCGCGGCCCACGCGAACTTTGCGGATGCGCGAGCCTGCCGGCGGATGCAAATTGGAGAGCGTGAACAAGCTGCGCTCTTTCGATGCCGAAGTCGCCGGCTTGCGCGCGCGCTTGCGCGGACGGCTTGCAGTCTTTTTCGCCATGCCCTTACTCCACCACTTCCACGAGGTGCCGCACCTTGTGAATCATGCCGCGTACCGCCGGCGTGTCCTGGCGCTCCACCACCTGATGCAATCTCCGCAAACCCAGGCCGCGGATGGTCTGGCGCATGTCATCGGTGCAGCCGATGAAGCTGACCACCCACTTGATCTTCACGCTGCCGGAGCTTTTCGCGGCCGTTTTCTTTTGCGCGGTCATGCGTTGCTCTCACTCCCGGCAGCCTTCTCTTTCGCGGGCTTGCCGCTGATTTCTTCCAGGGTCTTCGAGCGCGTCTCGGCCACTTGCGCCGCGTCTTTCAAGCCCAGCAAGGCCGCAAACGTCGCCTTGACGACGTTGTGCGGGTTGGACGTGCCGATGGATTTCGTCAGCACATTGCTGATACCCGCGACCTGCATCACCTTGCGCACCGGGCCGCCGGCAATTACCCCGGTGCCTTCCGAGGCTGGCTTCAGCAGCACCTGTGCCGAGCCGTAGCGGCCCAAAACCTGATGAGGAATCGTGGAACCCTTGAGGTTCAGCTTGATCAGGTTCTTCTTGGCCTGCTCGATGCCCTTCTTGATGGCCATGGGCACTTCGCGCGCCTTGCCCATACCGAATCCGGCGTGGCCGTGACTGTCACCGACGACCACCAGCGCGGAGAAACTCAGGTTCTTGCCGCCCTTGACGACTTTGGTGACGCGGTTAATGGCGATCACGTCATCTTTCAAATCCGAAGGGTTCACCTCGAGGAGACGGCGAACCGCTAGACTTTCCCGCAAAATTTGCTTCGACATAGGCTTAGAACTGTAACCCCGCTTCCCGCGCCGCGTCTGCGAGCGCCTTGACGCGGCCGTGATACTTGTACCCGCCGCGGTCGAACACCACCTTGCTCACTCCGGCGGACTTGGCGCGCTCGGCAATGGTCTTGCCTATGACTTTGGCCGCCGCAACGTTGCCGCCGCCCTTCAAATTCTTTTTTGTTTCGGCATCGATGGAGCTCGCGGAGACCAGCGTCTTGCCGGAGCGGTCGTCGATGACCTGTGCATAAATGTGCCCCAACGAGCGGTACACGGAGAGCCGTGGACGCTCGGGGGTGCCCTCGACACGCGTGCGCACGCGCTCGTGCACGCGCTGGCGGTGCAAATCCCGGGATAGCTTCCTGACTCGTGCCGATGCCACTGTTCTCGTCTCCTTATGCCGCGGCGCCGCCGGCCTTGGCGCCCGCCTTGCCGGCCTTCTTCTTCAGCCGCTCACCGGTGATGCGCACGCCCTTCTGCTTGTACGGATCGGGAGGACGCAGCGCGCGCATGTCCGCGGCCACCTGGCCGACCTGGCCCTTGTCCGCGCCGCTCACGGTGATGTGCGTCTGCTTGTCGACAGCCACCTGAATGCCTTCCGGGATCGGGAAGTTAATCGGATGCGATTTGCCCAGCGCGAAAGATATGCTTTTGCCCTTCAGTTCCGCGCGGTAGCCGACCCCGACAATGTCAAGTTCCTTCTTGAAGCCCGAGGTGACGCCGTGCACGGCGTTGGCCACCAGCGCGCGCGCCAGGCCGTGCAAAGCGCGATGCTCTTCGGTCGAGCGCTTGGCCACGAGGGTTCCATCCTGGTGCTCGAAGGTAATCCCCTGGGGCACGGCCACCGAAAGTTTTCCTTTTGGTCCCTGCACTTCGACTTTGCCGCCCTCGAGCGCAATCTTTACGCCGGACGGCACGGCAATTGGTTTGTTCCCGATACGTGACATCTCTTCACCCTTGTCGCGATCTTGCTCACCAGGGCCAAGCCTGCTCGGCCCCTAGCATTCCCCGGCAATCCCTACCAAACCTCACAAAGAATCTCGCCGCCGATTTTGTTTTTACGCGCGGCGCGGCCGCTCATCACGCCGCGCGGGGTGGTCAGGATGCTGATGCCCAGGCCACCCACGACCGGCCGAATCTCTCCCGCCCCGCGGTAGGCCCGCGCGCCGGGTTTGGAAATCCGCCGCAGGCCGCTAATGACACTGCGGCGGTCGGGCGTGTACTTCAGGAAGACGCGCAGCAGTTTGCGCGTCTTGTTCTCGTCGACCAGCTTGTAGGTCGAAATGTAACCCTCTTCCTTCAGAATGCGCGCAATTTCCGTCTTGAGCTTCGAGACCGGAACGTCGACGCGCTGGTGCTTGGCGGCCGCCGCGTTGCGGAGCCGCGTCAAGAAATCAGCAATGGGATCGGTCTGCATAACTCTCCTACCAGCTGGCCTTCACGACGCCGGGGATTTCCCCGCGCAGCGCCATGCCGCGAAAACAGATGCGGCACATCTGAAACTTGCGGATATAGCCCCGCGCTCGGCCGCAGACGCGGCAGCGGTTGCGTACGCGCACCTTGAATTTCGGCTTCTTGCGGGTCTTGGCGATTTTTGCCGTTCGTGCCATGGATTAAGCCGCCCCTCTTTCGCGCAGGGGAACGCCGAGGCCCTTCAGCAGCTCGCGTCCCTGCTCATCGTTTTTTGCCGACGTGGTCAGCGTGATGTTCATGCCCTTGATCTTGTCCACGCGCGTGTAGTCAATCTCCGGAAAGACCAACTGGTCTCTGAGCCCCAGCGTGTAGTTTCCGCGGCCGTCGAAAGCGTTCGAGGGCAAGCCGCGAAAGTCGCGCACCCGCGGCAGCACCACGTTGCACAACCGGTCGAGGAATTCGTACATGCGGTCGCCGCGGAGTGTGACGGCGCAGCCGATGGGCATGCCCTTGCGAATTTTGAAGTTCGCAATGGACTTTTTCGCCCGCGTGATGATCGCTTTTTGCCCGGTGATTTGCCCCAGCTCTTGAGCGGCGGTGTCCAGCAGCTTCACGTTCTGGCTGGCTTCGCCGAGCCCGATGTTTACAGTGATCTTCTCGAGCTTGGGAACCCCCATGCGGTTCTTCCAGCCAAAGCGTTTCATCAGCGCGGGGACCGTCTCTCCCCGGTACTTTTCCTGCAATCGGCTTTTCATCGCCCTTTTCCGCCTCGTCCTTTACCTTTACTTGTCCAGGGTGGCCTTGCAATGCCGACAACTGCGCATTTTCGAGCCGTCCGGCAGAATGGTGTGGCCAACGCGCGTGTGCTTCCCGCAGCTCGGGCAGATGACCATCACGTTGGAAACGTTGATGCCCGCTTCCTTTTCGATGATCCCGCCCTTGACGTTCTTCGAAGGGTTGGGACGCGTGTGGCGCTTGATGATGCCCACATGCTCCACCACCACGGTGTTCTTGCGGTCGTTGATCCAGAGAATGCGCCCGCTCTTTCCGGCGTCCTTGCCAGCGATCACTTTGACGTTGTCGCCCTTGCGGACTTGGATCTTGCGCCGCTCCGGTCTTCCGTGTGCTAGTGCCATGGCCTACCAGACCTCCGGCGCGAGCGAAACGATCTTGGTAAATTTCTTGTCGCGCAACTCGCGCGCCACCGGGCCGAACACGCGCGTACCGATGGGCTCCAGTGCGTCGTTAATCAAAACCGCGGCGTTATCGTCGAACCGGATGTAGGTGCCGTCCTTGCGCCGCTGCTCTTTGCGCATGCGGACGATCACGCATTTCACCACTTTGCCTTCCTTGATCTGGCTTTCCGGCGTCGCTTCTTTCACCGACGCGGTGACGATGTCTCCCAGCCCCGCTTTCAATCCGGCGTCGCCGCCTACGGGCAAAATGCACATGAGCTTACGCGCGCCGGAATTGTCTGCCACCGTCAGCCAGGTTCGCATCTGAATCATTGGTCTGCTCCCCTGCCTCTCCTACTTCGCCGACGCACTCGACGCCAGCACTTCTTTCAGCCGCCACCGCTTCAGCTTGGAAATTGGACGCGACGCCACAATGCGCACCGTGTCGCCGGGCTTGGCCTGGCGCTTTTCATCATGCGCGTAAAACTTCTTGGCGATGCGGACCACCCGGCGGTATTTCGGATGCTGCACCAGGCGGATAATCTCGACGACGATGGTCTTTTCCATCTTCGAGCTGGTGACCTTGCCGGTCAGCACCGTGCGCTCGCCCCGCTCGTCCGCCGTTCCCGCCTTCGTCTCGGTTGCCATTTATGCCTTCCTCAGTTCCTGGGCGCGCAGGAGCGTGTTCACCCGCGCCAAATCTTTTTTCGCTTCGCGCAGCCGCTTCAGGGCTTCCGCCTGCCCGGTGGTCAACTGAAAACGGAGACGGAAAATCAGCTCCGTCAACTCCTTGTGTTGTGCTTCGAGCTCATCCCTGCCCGCTTCGCGGATTTTCTCAATACGCCGGGGCATGCTTAAAATCCTCCCGACCGGGTGACAAATCGCGTGGGGATGGGCAGCTTGTGCGCGGCCAATCCCAGCGCTTCCCGGGCCGTCGCTTCGTCAATTCCCGCCATTTCGAACAGGATGCGCCCCGGCTTTACCACCGACACCCAGCGTTCCGGGGCGCCTTTGCCTTTGCCCATGCGGGTCTCCGCGGGCTTCTTGGTGAAGGGCTTGTCCGGAAAAATGCGGATCCACAATTTGCCGCCGCGCTTGATGAAGCGCGTAATGGCCACACGCGAAGCTTCAATCTGCCGGTCGGTGATCCAGGCGTTTTCCAGGGCCTTCAGGCCGTATTCCCCAAACGACAAATCGCCGCCGCGCCAGGCCTTGCCCTTACGGCGCCCGCGCATCTGCTTGCGGTACTTCACTTTCTTTGGCATCAACATGGTTCTGTTCTCGCTTCCCTGCTTCCGCCTTCTCCGTCGACGATTTACGCCGCCGCAGCGGATTCGCGCGGCTCCTGCACCTTCGAGCCGCGCCGCGGAATGTTCTCGCCCTGATAGATCCAGCACTTCACGCCAATCACGCCGTAAGTGGTATAGGCCTGCGCAAAGCCGAAATCAATTTCCGCGCGCAGCGTTTGTAGCGGCAGCCGCCCCTGCAGGTACCACTCCTTGCGCGCGATTTCCGCACCGTTCAACCGGCCCGCCACGCGCACCTTGATGCCCTTGCAACCGAAGCGCAGCGCCGAATCCACCGCTTTGCGCATCGCGCGGCGAAACGCCACGCGCTTTTCGAGTTGCAGGGCAATCGATTCCGCCACCAGTTGCGCATCCAGTTCGGGGCGGTGCACTTCCTGGATGTCGATGTGCACTTCGCGTTTCGTGCGCTTCTGTACGTCCTGCTTGAGCTTGTCGATCTCTGCGCCTTTGCGCCCGATGATGATTCCGGGACGGGCCGTGTAAATGCGCACGACCAGCTTGTTGGCGGCGCGCTCGATATCGATCGAGCTGATGCCTGCACTTTTCAGCTTATCTTTCAGCTCCGAGCGCAGCTTTACATCTTCGTGCAGCAAGTCGGCGTATTCCTTGTCGGCGTACCAGCGCGACTTGAACGGCTTGTTGTAGCCAAGGCGGAATCCGTACGGATGCGTTTTCTGTCCCATCGCTTTTCCTTCATGCGGCCGTCATCGGGCCGACTACTTCTTTCCCTTCTTTGGCGGCGCTTGCTTGCCGGTCAAGGCCTTGCGAACCCGGCGTGCCGTGCCGCGCACGCCCTTTTGCGCTGCTGCTTCCGCGACGTTGGCAGCCACGCGCTCGGCCGCGGCCACATGATGCTCGGCCACGCCCACCCAGAGATGCGCGGTGCGCTTCTGGTAGCGGAACGCGCGGCCCATGGGCGCCGGGCGCAACCGCTTCCAGCGCGGGCCTTCGTTCACAAAACAGTTCGAAACGTACAATTCATCTTCATCCAGCGGCGCTCCCGCTTCATCGGCCTTTTGCCGCGCGTTGGCAATGGCGCTGCGCAGCACTTTCTCAATGTGCTTGGCGGCGCGCTTCTGGGTGTACTGCAAAGTCTGCAGCGCTTGAGGCGCTCTCTGCCCGCGAATCAGATCCATCACCAGCCGCGCCTTCTGCGGCGACATGCGCACGTGCCGCGCGAGGGCGTGCGCCTCAATCGATCCCGAAATGATTTGCGCTTCAGCCATGGCTTATCCCTTCGGCGCCGGAGCCGCGGGTGCTCCCGCCGCCCCTGGTGCGCCGCCTCCTGCGGGCGCCACGCCCGCGGCCTTTTCGGCGGCCACTCTCACGCCGTGGCCCTTGAACGAGCGCGTTGGCGAAAACTCGCCCAGCTTGTGCCCGATCATCTGCTCGGTCACGTACACCGGAATGAACTTCTTGCCGTTGTGCACGGCGATGGTGTGGCCGATCATGTCCGGCACGATCGTCGAACGCCGCGACCAGGTCTTCACCACTTTTTTTTCATTGCGCGTGTTCAGCGCTTCCACCTTTTCGCGCAAGTGGCCGTCGACGAACGGGCCCTTTTTCAATGAGCGTGCCATGGCCTGCTACTCCTCCACTCGCCGCAAGCGGCTCCACTGCGCGCGCCGTACTTTTTTGAAGCCGCGCACCGGCCCCGGTACGCGGTGCGATTTGGGACAGAACGGGCAAACAAACCGCGTGCCCTGGGCATTCGGAATGCGCTCCACGATGACCGCCCAGCCCGGCTTGCACAGCTTGTAAAGCACCGGTTCCGGAGGTGCCACGGCCACGCGTACCGGGCGCGCCGGCTTGTTTAGTTTTGCCATGCGGCGCTTCGCCGCGTGCTTGATTGGCCGGCTGCGCCGGCCCGTTGTTCGTGTTCTTGTCGCTCGCATCATTCTGCCTCACCGGGCTGCTCTTCCTTCGCCGCCCGGTCTGGAATCCTTGCGGTCGTTTGCTGCTATCCTGCTACTTTCGGCGCTCGACAATAAACTTGTCGGTGCGCTTGTTGTGCCGCGTTTTCTTGCCGAGCGTCGGGAACGCCCAGGGCGTCTGAGGATGATTGCCCTTGACGCGCCCTTCGCCGCCGCCGTGCGGATGATCCACTGGGTTCATGGCTACGCCGCGAACCGTGGGACGGATACCGCGCCACCGCGTGCGCCCGGCTTTTCCGTAGGTTTCATTCTCGTGGTCGAGGTTGCCCACCTGGCCGATGGTGGCCATGCAGTCCACGGAAAACTTGCGGACTTCGCCCGAAGGCAGTTTTACCAGAGCAACTTCGCCCTCCTTGCTCAGCAACTGGGCGGAACTGCCGGCCGAACGAACCACTTGCCCGCCGCGTCCGGGATACAGCTCGAGGTTGTGCACCATGGTCCCCGGCGGAATGTGCTTGAATTGCAGCGCATTGCCGGGGAGGATGTCCGAGCCTTCGCCCGTGGAAACCGTGGCGCCGACCTCCAACCCGATAGGGTGAATGATGTAGCGCTTCTCGCCATCGGCGTAGTGCAGCAGCGCCAGGTTCGCGCTGCGGTTCGGGTCGTACTCGATGGCCGCCACTTTCGCAGGCACGCCGATTTTGTCGCGACGAAAGTCCACCTTGCGGTACTGTTTCTTGTGACCGCCGCCGCGGTGCCAGATCACCACTTCGCCCTGGTTGTTGCGCCCGCCCGAACGCTTTTTCGGCTCGAGCAGGGCCTTCTCCGGCTGCTGCTTGGTGACGTGGCTCTTGTCCACGACGGTGATAAACCGCCGCGACGCCGTGTATGGATTAAAGCTCTTGAGTCCCATCGCCGCCTCTTACCTTCCAAATCCTTCTTATTGTTTCCCCGTGTTTCCGTCCTACAGGTTCTCCGCGTACTCGATCATCTTCTCGCCCTCGGCGAGCTTTACGTAAGCCTTCTTCCAATCACGTCGGTAGCCCTCGTTCTGGCCCCGCCGGCGCATTTTGCCGACAAAGTTCGCCGTGCGCACGTTGTCGACTTTCACCTTAAAAATCTGCTGCACGGCTTCCTTGATCTCCGTCTTCGTGGCTGCCGAGGAAACTTCAAAAACCACGGTATGCTGCGTCTCTTTCACGCCCAGGCCTTTTTCCGTGATGATCGGCCGCCGAATGATTTGATAATGCGGGGCTGCCATGGCTTATCCCTTCCCCTTCTTGGCTTTCGGCTTCGCCGCTTTCTTGGTGGTCGGTTTCTTGGCCGCCGATTTTGGCGCAGCCCCCTTCTTTGCCGGCTTGGCCGCCGGCGCAATGGCGGCCACGTCCGGTACGACCACCGGCCTTTTCTCCGGATCGAGCGAATGGTTCAAGCGCGCCGCGGCGTCCTTCGAGAGCAGCACCAGGTCATGCTTCAGCACGTCGTAGGGCTCGAGCACATTGGGCGCGGCCAGCTTTACGCCGGCAATGTTGCGGCTGGCCAGCTCCAGGTTGCGATTCTCGCCGTGTGAAACCAGCAACGCCGACTTCGTGCGATTCAGTTTCTCGAGCGCCGCGACGAGGTTCTGCGTCTTGTGCGACTCGAGCGTCCAGCCGTCCACCACCGTTAGTTTCTGTTCGGCGAGTTTTGCGGAAAGCGCCGAACGCAGAGCGCCGAGCAACATTTTCTTTGGCAGCGCGTAGCTGTAGTCCCGCGGCTCCGGTCCGTGGACCGTGCCGCCGTGCCGCCACAGCGGCGAGCGAATCGAGCCGATACGCGCGCGCCCGGTGCCCTTTTGCCGCCAGAGCTTGCGGCCCGCGCCACTGACCTCGCTCTTGTCCTTGGTCTTGTGGGTACCCGCCCGCAACCCCCGCAGATACCACCGCGAAGCTTCGTGCAGGAGGTGCGGATTTACCTTCGCGCCAAAAACCGCTTCCGCGAGTTCCACCTGGCCGACTTTCCTGCCATCCAGATTGACGACGTCCACTACCGGCATAGCTCTCGTCCTTCTCTCGAAACCGTCTACTTCGCGCTCTTGGCTTTGCGGATGAAAATGTACTGCCCGCTCGGCCCGGGCACCGATCCCCTCACCAACAGCAGGTTTTCGTCCGTGTCCACCTTCACGACTTTCAAATTCTTGGCGGTCACTCTCTGATGTCCCATGTGACCGGGGAAATGCTGGTTCGGCCACACGCGCGACGGGAACGAACTACCGCCGATGCCGCCCGGCGCGCGGTGAAACATGGACCCGTGGGTGCTATCGCCGCCCGCATAGTGCCAGCGCTTCACGCCGCCCTGAAAACCCTTGCCCTTGCTCACGCCGCTCACGTCCACCAGTTCGCCGGCCTTGAAGTTTTCCACCAGAACGCGGTCGCCGACTTTCGTTTCGTCTTTCGATTCCGGCAGGCGCACTTCATGCAGAACCTTCATGGGCGCGACGTTGGCCTTCTTGAAATGCCCGGTCATCGCTTTGTTCACGCGCTGCGGTTTGACGAACTCCACCAGCCCGAGTTGTGCCGCCTCGTAACCGTGCTTGTCCTTCGTGCGGCGCTCGACCACCACGCACGGCCCCGCCTGCAGTACCGTGCAGCCCACCAGGCTGCCGTCTTCGGCGAAGACCTGCGTCATGCCCAGCTTGATTCCGATGATGCCGTTGACTGCCATCGCTCTCGTCTCTCTTTTCGCAGCATGCCCCGAACGGGTATCGGCTGCGCCATCGCAAAGTCTTAAGTTCTAGGCTTTCAGCTAAACCAAACGGAAAACCGCTTTGGTCTGTTTCCGTTCCCTGTTCCTCGCCACCTAAACCTTAGAACCGCCTCACTTCGCAGCGTGCCCGAATGCCTTGATTTCCACGTCCACGCCCGGCGGCAAATCCAGCTTCATCAGCGCGTCCACCGTATCCGGTGTGGGCTCAAGGATGTCAATCAGCCGTTTGTGCGTGCGCATTTCAAACTGCTCGCGCGATTTCTTGTCTACGTGCGGCGAGCGCAGCACCGTCCACCGGTTGATCGAGGTGGGCAGCGGAATCGGCCCGGCCACGTCCGCGCCCGTGCGCTTGGCGGTCTCCACGATTTCTCGCGTGGACTGATCGAGGATGCGGTGGTCGTAAGCCTTCAATCGAATGCGAATTTTGTCGCCTTGTCTCATTTAATGTTCCAAACCTACTCGAGGATTTCGGTGACGGCGCCGGCGCCGACAGTGTGGCCGCCTTCGCGAATGGCGAAGCGCAGCCCTTTCTCAAGAGCCACCGGGGTGATCAAGCTGACTTCGCAGCTCACGTTGTCTCCCGGCATCACCATCTCCACCCCTTGCGGCAGCTTCACGTCCCCGGTCACGTCCGTGGTGCGAAAGTAAAACTGCGGCCGGTAGCCCGTGAAAAACGGCGTGTGCCGCCCGCCCTCTTCCTTCGTCAACACATACGCTTCC
>DATAIH010000028.1:0-51466 GCA_036262755.1 Candidatus Acidiferrum sp. | reverse complement strand
ACGTCTATCATGCAGTTGGAGGAGGTAGGCAAAATTAATCTCGACACCCCGGTGGTGCAATACGTGCCTTACTTCCGTGTCGCGGATGATCGCTACCAAACCATAACCGTACGCCAGATGGTCACCCATACCTCTGGCATGCATGACGTCGAGGACTACGAGTGGGATAAGCCGCAATACGATGATGGTGCACTCGAGCGCTACGTCCGCAGCCTGAGCAATCAGAAGCTAATCTTTGCGCCTGGTACAAACTTCCGCTACAGCAACATGGCATTTGAGGTCCTGGGTGACCTGATTGCCAAAGTCTCGGGAGAGAGCTTTGACGACTATGTGCAGCATCACATCCTCACGCCGTTGAAGATGAAGGACTCCACCTTGCTGATTAAGAAGACCAATCCTAAGTTGATGACCTGGGGTTACGAGCGCGACAAGGACGGCCACGTCTTCCCCAGCAAGGTCTATCCCTACAATCGCATGCACTCGCCCAGTTCCAATCTGCACTCCAACGTAGAGGACATGTCACGCTGGGCCTTGGCCAATCTGAACCACGGCGAGCTGGATGGTAAGAGAATCCTGAAGGAACAGACCTACGACATTATGTGGAAGCCGGCCCACAAGGTGGGTGACGACCGTGCCGTTGGCATTAGCTGGTTCCTGGGAGAGTACCGCGGGCACGCTACGGTTTCTCATGGTGGCGGGGATACCGGTTATGCCACTTTCCTGGTGCTGATTCCGGAAAAGCGGGTAGCTGTGGTTTTGATGGCCAATTGTGACTGGTTAGGTGACGGGCGCGCCCAAATCGCTCACGCCGCCCTGGACGTGGCCCTGGGTCTGAAACCGCAGCCGATTGCAGTCACGCCCAGTCCACGATAACTGCGCCGATTCCTACCCGGCCCCGTCCAGCGCGCGGATCACGAGCTCTCGGGCCGCCGAAGCGAAGCGCTCGGGCTCGCTCGCCAGTTGAAGACGCGTGCTGCGAGGGATCCGGAGGGTAGCGATGGGACTTGCAGGAGTTCACGTCGCGCTCGGCGACAACGATCAGGCGTCTTTTTTTCTCGACAGGACCTACCAGCTGAACCCAAAGGCCCTGCTGGACATGAAGTGCGCGCCCGAACTCGAGAACTTGCGCTCCGATCCCCGTATTCCCTTGGAATCGTGGTAGCGCGACGCTCCAGGGTCTTTTGCACTTTGCAAAAGAGAGCGTTAAATCAGTGCTGCGGCATGCCAGAGGAAACCCTTGCTGAAACGACGGGATCAACAACATCCCAGTCGATCTTCTGTGCGCGGGCAGCCCTCGAAAGAAAGACATGTAACATCTTCACATTCGGCCGAGAAGGGACAGCAGGCCTTGGGTTTCCTCGGGCGAGCGGTGATGGACGCGCCCAACAGCGAGCGGTTTCGGAGCAACATCTGGTAACACCCGTCGGAAACCGCGACTGGGCGGCGCGCTGAGACCTTGATTTTTCGCGCCGAGCCGGTTACGGGTTTGCCCGGCGGCACACGGTCGAAGCGGCGTCGTTGCTACGGAGCGGCGCTGCGGTACCGCCGCAGTCGTTGCGCAACTCGTTGGGAGCGCCTGCCGGTGGCGTACTGGTTCCGTTGTCGATGCAAGGGATCGCGCTTAGATACTCGTAAATGGCTTCAATTTGATGATCCGTCATGTTGTGAAACACGGGCCAAGGCATGACTTGCAGAAGGCCACCATCGACCGAATTGCCGAATGTGGCGGGAATGCATACCGGGAGTGTGGCATTGGGATCAGTAGT
Organism: Candidatus Acidiferrum sp.; assembly: GCA_036262755.1. GTDB lineage: Bacteria > Acidobacteriota > Terriglobia > Acidiferrales > UBA7541 > Acidiferrum. Next base: position 49,700 of record DATAIH010000028.1, on the reverse strand, counting down.
TGCTTCGATTTGCGCCAGTTGAGCATCTGTGCAGATTGGATGGATGTGGTCGAAATCCGTGCCATTTCTGAGGATGTCCTTGAATTCAGCAAGTGTGTGGCCGCCTTCTGGCCGCCCCGTCTTATCCGGCGTCAAGTTGCGGGAGATGATGAATGGACCCGCGTAACCGAGGGGCCCGGTGGGGGTGCCGACCTGTCCGAAGTTCGAGCCGCCACTCAAGTAAACAGTCGGATCGACGATTGTCTTCTGCCCAAAGTAGGGGTTTCCGCCTGAGGCGTAGTTGAAGTTTGGCGGCCCACCGGCGGTGTGGCAACCATTACAGTCCGCCTGACCGTTGACGATGAAGCTGCCTAATCCGACCAAGGCCGGGTTCTTTCCTGTTAGATTCAATGGAACCGGCGCAATCTGGAAACCGATTTGGATCAGTGCAGCCTCGTCATCGCCGCTGTTCTGTGCCCTTACGCGAGCGGAATCAACCAACGCGATGGCGGGGACACAGGCCGATCTGGAGGGAATATTGGTGCGTATTTTGCATCGCTCCTCTAGGGCAGTCAAGAGCCCTGGATGGCCGTTGGGCAGCCCCCGCGAGCACAGTGGCGCGGAGGCAATCAAGGGACAGGTCGGCACATTCATCCGATGCTCATCCCGGTGTGACGAATCAGCAAAAAAGCATTACTACCCACGTTGTTGCGACGGAACTGATGGGCCAGTTCTGTTAGCTTTCCCGCCCTGATGAAGTTGCTCGGTCGCACTTCTCCCGAGATGACCATGCGCTATCTCGATGTGGTGCTGACGGATCTCCAACGGGAATTCCAACTGGCTCGTTCAAAACCTCGGCATCTAGCGCCACAGCCGAAGGCGTCTCGCACGGCGCCGGCTTCTAGCGCCGAACCTCGTATCAATATTCCGTAGGCCGGGCACCGCATAGCTGGCGGAACACTCGCTTGATCGTGGCCGTGGCTTTGAAAGTACTTTTCGTCGATAGGTTGGGATGCGCTTTCGCTGCGAACCGCAACGCTAGGTGACATAATGCTAACCAGAGAGGAGAGCGATCGCCGAGGTGCCTCATGAGCAAGACATCCACCGCAATGAGCAAAACGTCGTCGGCAATGGATCATTGTTTGTCTCGCGCTCGCACTCGTCATGGAGTCGGCGGGGGGACCGCATCGCAACGGTACGCTCGAATGTTTCCCGAAGTTCCGCCGTTCAGTGCAGCTGAGGAGTTCCTTCACGCGCTGGGACGCGCGGGTGGCGTGTGCGACTGTGGCTCCGACGTCGACGATGCGGGATCAGAAGCGGAAGGGGCGGCCGGATGGCCGGTCTTTGGCCAATTCATCGCCCATGACGTGACGGCGGACCGTTCGGCTCTGCAGGTCCACGCGGATGTTAGTGAGCTACGCAATTCCCGCTCGCCGAAGTTGAACCTTGAGGGTCTCTATGGAGACGGGCCGGTGGGCCACCCGTTTCTGTTTCAGCGAGACGATCCTGCAAAATTTCTTCTTGGGACTGGCGAAGATGACCTGCCGAGAAACTCTCAGGGGATTGCGCTGTGCGCCGATCCGCGCAACGACTCGCACCTGCTCGTCTCGCAAATCCATCTATCCATGCTGAAAGTGCACAACGCCTTCGTGAACCAAGCGCGGGCGGCAGGCGTCGAAAGCTCTGAGGTTTTTGCTTACGCCGCGCGTCACACGCTCTGGTCATACCATTGGATCGTGTTGCACGAATTCCTTCCCACGCTTGTGGGTCAGGCCCTGGTCGATCAATTGCTGGCCAAAGGGCCGAGCTACTACCGGCCGAAATCTGAACCCTACATCCCCCTTGAGTTCGCCGATGCCGCATACCGCTATGGCCACTGCCAGATGCGCCAGCGCTACCAAGTTAACCGCCGCTCGACGCCTCTCCCTCTTTTCCCCGACCTTTTGGGCTTTCGCGCCGTGCCGCCAGAGCGTCGCGTCGATTGGGATCTCTTCTTCGACACGCCAACTGCGCGCGCGGCTCAGCGCGCGAAGAAAATCGACGGAAAGTTGGTGCGCTCGCTGATTCAGCTTCCGACTGCGATCACCGGGGAAATGGAGATCGCCGACTACCGTTCGCTGGCCATGCGCGACCTGCAGCGTGGGCAGGCTACGACGCTATCTTCGGGAGAGGCACTTGCGCGACACTTGCATATCCCGCCGCTGAGCCCCAGCGAAGTCGGGCTCGTGGAGGTCGGCTGGCGCGGAGAAACTCCGCTCTGGTATTACATTCTCCGAGAAGCCGACGTACGAGCGGGTGGGAACCGCTTGGGACCGCTCGGCGGACTTATCGTGGCTGAGGTCTTAATTGGGCTGCTGCGCTACGATTCAACGTCCCTGCTCAACGCAGGGGCCGATTGGCGACCCAATTTCGGCGGCCCGGCCAGCCTCGCTCACCTCTTCAGCTGGGCTCAGTCGACATGAGTCGGACTGCTCCCGCCTTATCCTCAAACTAAAGAAAGGGTTCGACGATGACAAAGGGCCGCATGGAGGCTTTTAGTGACGGTGTATTCGCCGTCATCATCACGATCATGGTGCTGGAAATGAAGCCTCCACAAGGAACCAGTCTTGCGTCCTTGCGACCGGTTCTTCCCGTCTTCCTCAGCTATGTGCTGAGCTTCATATATGTAGGCATTTATTGGAACAATCATCATCATCTGCTGCAAGCGGCAAAGCATGTCGCAGGTGGAATCCTATGGGCAAATCTTCATTTGCTCTTTTGGCTATCGCTGACACCGTTTGTTACGGCCTGGATGGGAGAAAACCATTTTGCTTCTTGGCCGGTAGCCTTATACGGCCTGGTGCTGCTGTTTGCCGGAGCCGCTTATTTCATTCTGACCAAGACGCTAGTCGCCCACCACGGAAAAGACTCAACCTTGGCGAGATCGATTGGCCGTGACCGGAAGGGCAAGCTGTCTCTCGTGGTCTACGCTGCCGCAATTCCTTTATCGTTTTCGGAGCCATGGATCGCGTGGGCGTGCTACGTCATGGTTGCTATTATATGGTTCCTTCCTGACCCTCGCATCGAAAGAACGCTCGGGGAATGAAACGGGCGCTGACAAGCCTTCGACCGCACCTTAGGAATTGGTGCAAGCGGTTAACCTAAACACCTCGTCCAGCTTTCTTCGCTGCGACCATGCATGCGGAAATTACGGCGAGAGCGGTCACTCCCCCTAAGACGAATTTCACCGCGTCGCCTCCTTTTAAGGGAAGAATGCCGGCTAGGACAAGATATATTCGTCCCAGGATTTCTGCGCCCAGGAACACCAGGCCGGGCAGATAGCTATCCTTAAAGCCCACGCTCCCGATTGCTGGCGCCTGACGCGCTACTCTTCCCTATCGCGTTGTGTGCGGATGAATAAGCGGCGGTGGCGGAAAGTGCGACAACTCTCGGCTCTTAATTGGCAGACTTGAGTTTTTTCAGCATCTGGACGGCGTTGCCATTGGCAGGGTCGAGTTGAAGGGACTTCTGGTAATTGGCGATGGCCAATTCGTTGTCGCCGTTGTCCATGTAAGCCTCCGCGAGGCTGTCATAAACGTTGCCCGACTGCGGATACGCCTCAACATTCAACTGGAAGACGCGAATGGCGTCTTTGAAGTTCTTGTTGCCGAGCAATTCATAGCCGAGTGAGTTGAGTTCCGCTTCATCGAAGTTGTACGCGTCGGGCTGTGTGGACTTAAGTTCGCGATACTGCTTGATAGCCGCATCGATGCCACCGGAAGATACGGTCTGCGAAAGAGCCTCGGCGATGGACTTGCGGTTCGCGAGGTGTTCCACCTTACCCAGCATCGCGTCGAGCGCGGCGCGGTCATAGTAAGCTCCATCGTAGACAAGCGCGGAGATCTTGCGGATGTTACGGATGTCGTTCAGGGGATTGGCGTCGAGAAGCACCATGTCGGCGAGCTTGCCGGACTCGATCGTGCCGAAGTCTCTTTCGCGGCCAAGGAAGAGTGCGGCATTGTAGGTGGCGGTGCGGATAGCCTCCACGGGAGAGAGCCCGGCCTTGACATAAAGTTCCAGTTCGTCTGCAAGACTGAAGCCGGGAACAACGAAGGGACTCGGCGTATCAGTGCCAGCGATGATGCCGACGCCAGCCCGTTGCAACGCAGAGACGGTGACGAAGTCGTGTTGAAATTGGCGCTTCGTATAAGCGGGATTCACGCCGGCAATCTTAAACAGGTAGTTGTTTTGAGGTTCCCAGGCAACCCGGATATCTCGCGGCAGATAACGGATGTTCGCATCATTCGAGAGGCTCGGGTCGCCGGCAAGCGCCATCGTGCGGAAAATAACCAGAGTAGGGCAGACCCAGGTTCCATTGGACTTGAAGCGGGCGCCAACAGCGGCACATCGCGCAGGGCTGTAGGTATCGAGGAGCGAAACGCCGATCGCGGCGAGATGAGATCCTCCTGCGAGGGAGGACTTGCCGGCGGCAATCATCTCTGCAAGATCCTGCTGGGAGCTGAGATGATAATCGTTCGCTCGGGAAGAGCACGAACCATCGATGCCCGTCAGGTGCTCGATGCTTTTTTGTCCGGCGTCGGAAGCTTCCTCAACGGAAACAGACATCGGGGTGTGACCGGCGAATGGAAGGCCGACTTTCTTAGACTCGCTGACAATGGCGAAATAGAGATCGCGCGGGAGGAAGGAGTAAACCTTAATGAAATCGGCGCCCGCCTGCTTCTCCTCGTCGACTGCTCTTCGCGCCTCTTCGGGCGTATGAACGGAAATGAAGCCGGGCAGAAATGGCGCCGGGCCGTCGATAATCCTGCTGCCGATGACCATTCGCGGCCCAAGCAATGTACCGACTGCGATCTGCTTGCGGATCTCGCGGGCCGTGGAATCACCAAACATGATGCGCAGGCCGGTGACGCCGTTGGCGAGATAGAGCGGCAGGTAATCTCGGTCGGAAAAGTGTGAATGCATATCCCACAGGCCGGGAATCAGGAATTTTCCGGAAGCATCGATGACACGGGCGGCTGTTGGGAGAGTAGCCTTCCCCGCCCCGGCGATGGAGGAGATGCGATGGTTGTTCATGACGACAGTGCGGTCGATGAGGGGCGGAGCGCCAGTCGTATCGATGACCGTGACATGAGTGATAACCAGAGATTGCCGAGAGGATTCGGCGGTGGACTGAGCGTGAAGGACGGGACCGGAGGAAAGAAGAATAAATAAGCAGAAGAGCGCGAAGCGACGCATCGGACCTCCACGAGGGGACCAGGAAAAGCCGGCGGCGTGGCAGACGAAAGTATATCGCAAGCCCAAGTGGATTGGCGGCGAATCCAGGACAAATAATACTGCAACTTGAAATCACGGCGGCAAAATCGAGATCGCTACGTAGTGCCCGTGCAAACGGGCAAGCCGTCCACTGCGGCTTTTTAAGGAACAGTTGCTTATCCGGAGTCGGCACAGGAAAACAGAATGCCGTAACGACTGAATCATTTCGTCCGTTTAGCGGGGAGTTTTGAAACTTTCTGCTTCCCTAATTCGTTGACAAGAGTCTAAACTGTTGCCTTGTCATTTATCGACAGGAGAGCCCAAATGGCCAAGCCAACCGACTTAGTCCAGGGCACGGTCGACCCGCCGATTCTGCGCGCGTTCACCCTCCAGCCCACGCACGGCTGGGGATTCGCACAACGCATCCGGCGAGTCTCCGACGAGGTTTTGCAGGTGAACCAAGGGGCGCTGTACCCCGCGCTCGATCGCCTCGAGCAGTCAACGCGCCCTTCCTCGGCTATCGGGCTGGTCCTGGAGATCTCGTAAGGAGCCGCAGCTATGCGTTGGTATTACAAATTACCGCTCCGCCTGCGCTCACTTCTCCGCAAAGACAAAGCGGAACTGGATCTCAGCGAGGAGCTTCAGTTTCATCTGCAGAATCAAATCGACGAGTACGTCGCGCAGGGAATGAGTCCTCAAGAAGCTCGTCATGCCGCCTTCCGGTCTCTCGGCGGCGTTGAACAAGTTAAAGAGGAATGCCGCGACGCCCGTCAGATCAATTTCATCGACCATTTTCTGCAGGACGCGCGCTTCGCTCTCCGCATGCTTCGTAGAAGCCCCGTTTTTGCTTTGGTGGCGTGCGTAACTCTAGCCCTGGGAATCGGGGCCACAACTTCTATCTTTAGTTTGGTAAGGGCGGTGATTTTCGCTCCTTTACCGTTTCGTCAGCCAGAGAACCTCGTCCACCTCTGGCTGTCGGAAGGACCCCCAGGGCAACACTATCGCCGGGGAGATCAAGCTTTTTTCAGTACCGCTCGCCCGGCGGATCTTTATGACTGGCGAGCGCAGAATCAGAGTTTCGAAAGAATTAGCGCTTATCGCAAACGCTCCATGCTTTTGACGGGCGGCAAGGTAGCAGATCTCGTGGACGGGCAAGAGGTTTACGACGGGTTCTTCGAGATGCTCGGCACTCCTGCGCAGTTAGGCCGCGGCCTGCAGGGGAGCGACTATCAGTCGGGCGGCGCCCATGTCGTGGTGATCAGCAATCGCATGTGGGCGCAGCGGCTGGGCGCCAACCCTGACCTCGTTGGCGGGCGAATTTCCCTTGATCGGGAGTCGTACCAAATTGTAGGTGTGATGCCAGCGAACTTCTATCCGACTCCGTGGGGCTACCCTGAGTTTTGGATACCGCATTCGGCCGATCAGGGAGAAAAAAGTGACCGCAAGTCCTGGGGTTTGTTCCCGCTGGCCAGACTTAAACCGGGAGTCACCTGGCAAGAGGCTCAGATTCAGTTCGATGTCATTTCGGCGCGGATAATCGCGGATAATCCCGATGATCCCGTCAGCGCAGTCGTCGTTCCGATGGATGCGCAGCTTATCGGCAGTAGCTGGAAACTTCTCTTGCTGCTCTCCGCCGGAGTCACGCTGCTATTGCTGATTGCTTTTGTCAACGTTGCCAATCTTCTCCTTGCGCGAGTGCTTGACCGGCAGACAGAATTCGCGATTCGCAACGCACTGGGTGCCAGCCGCGCACGAATTGCGTGTCAATTGTTTGTTGAAAATCTCGCGCTATCGTTGGTGGCGGGCACCATGGGATTCGGCTTGGCCTTTGCTCAAACCAAGATAATGCTGGCAAACCTGCTGCAATCTGCCAACCTGCCAAGGCTCGAAACCGTGAAGATTGACTTCCCTTTGCTCGCACTCGTGTGTGGCATCTGCCTTGTCGCCAGCATGTTGTGCAGTCTTACCGCGCTCACAAACTCGCCTGACCGTTCTGGCCTTGATCTCCAGATACAGGGACGGGGCCTTTCTTCCGGCAGCCGTAAGCGGCGACTCCGCCAGACATTCATTGTGAGTGAATTTGTGTTCTCTCTGGTGCTGCTCGTCCTGGGAGTCCTTCTGGTGCAAAGCTTTGCTAGGCTCCGGCGGGTTGATCCCGGCTTCGACGCCAGTAATCTGCTTACGTTCCATGTAACAGTGCCAGCCGTGAGTTACGGAAACTTTTCTTTCGGTGCCAAGGATTCGCGACGAGAACGGCTCTACGAACAGCTTGAACGAATCATAGCCGCCCTCCCCGGAGTAGACTCCGTGGCAGTGTCGGCGCTCTTGCCGCTGCGACACGAACTCAACCCTTCGCCTGTTGTGATTCCAGGACGCGAGCCACTTCCGACTGGCCGGTCGGGATCACCGCGTTTGGAGTCCGCCACCCAGGTACAGACCGGCATCGAGCGGGTGAATCCACGGTACTTTACTGCACTTCGTCTCAAGCTGGTCGGCGGGCGATTCTTGGAGGAGCGAGATGGCCCGGACGCAGCGATGGTGGCCGTAGTGAATGAGGCTTTTGTGAAGGCCTTTTTCCCTGGCGAGAATCCGATCGGAAAACAGGTTAGCGTCTGGTATGGGAAACCGATCATCGTAGGCGTCGTCGCAGATTTCAAGCTGAATGGCCTTGATCGTAACGCTTTGCCAGAGATCTTCTGGTCACTGCGTCAGGACCCATGGAGCGATGTTTGGGTGATGGCGCGAACGAAGTCGGATCCGGCTCTGGTATCGACCGCCATTACCAAGTCTATCGAAAATTTTGATCGTGACCTGCCACTGCGAGAGATGAACTCGATGGCCGAGGTGATCTCCGCATCGTTGTGGCTGAGGCGCATTGCAGCGGCCCTGATTGGATTAGTTGCTGCGCTAGCAATCGTGCTGGCGGGAACAGGAATCTACAGCATCGTCTCGTATTCGGTCAGCCAGAGAACAAAAGAGGTCGGAATTCGCGTGGCTTTAGGAGCAACGCGGAGCGATGTGTTGCTGTTAATACTGGGCGAGACGTGGCGCCTGGCGCTTGTGGGCTGTGCGGTTGGCTGCTTTGCCGCCTATGTCGCTGGAAGACTTGCCACCAGTCAGAGCTATATTGCGCCTTCCGTCGCTTCTAGCTTGGCCCCCGAGAAAATGAATCCATGGGCGTTCGTCTTCAGTTCGATATTCCTCTGTGGACTGGCTCTGGCGGCAAGCTTGGTGCCAGCTCGACGAGCGTTGCGGGTCGATCCCATGCAGGCCCTAAGGCATGAATAGCCTCTTGGCGATTAAACCACGGACCTTGCCTAAGCGAAGAACAACTAATTGCCCTCTTGCCGGTGAAAGGCGAGAGACGCTCGCTGAGCTAATTCATCTGTGAATTTCTGTTTCTCTTCATAAAACGGGAAATGACCAGAGTTTTCAAACCAGACAAATCCCTTTTGCGGAGCCTCGATCGTTTGAAAGTAGTCCCAAATCAAGGAAGGGCGGGCATACGGGTCGCCCCTTCCTTCGAAAAAGAAGATCGGTGTGCGGAAGCCGGACCCGAGCTTGTCCAGATCGATTGTCATCAATTCGTGGAACAATATCTTGATGGAAAACAAAGACGACTGTCCATGGACAAAACTGTAGTCATCCGCAAGAGAATATTCGGGAGCTGACACAACGTCCAACAGAAGTCTCCTAACATTCGTAAACCCCGCTGCGGTCGGCGGCGGCCCGAGCAAATGCTCCTTCCAATTTGACGAGATCAACATCTTGTGCAAATCCGCGTTTGGAGAAGGATAAGGGGCAATACTCTCCAATTGCTGGAGGGCCTGTTCGTTGTGGCGGTCGCGGGCCCGTTGCAAACATTCCCGGTATGCGAGCTCCTCGTTCTGCTCGAAACTGACAACTTGTCCTACACCTACGTACGCATAAATGATTTCCGGATGTTCATGCGCCAACCAAAGACCCAGAACACTTCCCCAGGAATGACCGAGGACAAATATCTTCTCCCTCTTGAACCGATTCCGAAGATAGTTCGCTACATCAAGCGTGTCCTGCTCCATCTGGGCTACGTTCATGGTTCTGCGCAGAACTTCTGCATTATTCGACGTGTAGGTCTTTCCCGCCCCCCGTTGATCCCATTGCACTACGGTGAAGTATTTCTCCCAGGGCGCCTGAAACGCCGCCGCCAAAGGAATAAAAGCAGTGCCGGGTCCACCGTGGATGAACAGAAGAATCGGGTTGTTCATGTTCTGGCCCCGCACTTCGATCCACTGGTCAATACCCCCAATTCGCACAGGCTCGAGGCTGTTGATGCCGTTGGGTGAACGAATGGCGCGCTCTTCGGCCTTCTTGCGCTGAAGGTACTTTCTATACAGCAAGGCAGACGAGAGCGTCACAACGACCAAGCAAGCGACTGCTGCCCCGATGTATTTAAGAATCTTCCAGGTCACGAGTCACATTCCCGAGCGGAAATCCCCTCCCGTGATACGTTTAGGTTCGCATCTTTGTTTCGTCCGTTCGACCGTGCCAGTTCAAATCAGAATCTCTTTTTTGCCAACTTGCTCGTAATCTGCGACAAGGTCTTCATCCGAAGAGCACCGACTTCTCCAATTGGGCTGTTTACTCCAAATAGGATTACGCCGGTCTCATTCCGAAAGTTCGGGGTACCCGACCGAAACCACCGATTTCACGGGCAAACCGTAAGTTGAGAATTTCACCCACCGGAGCCTCAACGTCAGAATGCAAGCCGCAAGTTGAGAGTTTGACTCCAACTGAGTCTCAACTTCAGAGTTGCCGACCACCCGAGATCAGGAACTTTGCGGTCGCCGATTGCGTACCAGGGGTCATGCGTCTATTCATCCTTCTCACGGCGGCCTGCTTTTGCGCAGGTCTTACATTTGCTCAAGCGGAGAAGCAATCTACCGGCAGTACTCCGCTGGCGGGCTCCGGAGCCGATAACAAGAAGCCAACGAAGGCTGCTCCCTTCCCGTTACAGCTCGAAATGCGCGTACCCTTCGAGCCCACGGCGTTCCCCAGCGGACCTCACATCTATCTGATGTACGAGTTGCATTTGACGAATTACCTGCCCATGCCGCTTTCTCTGGCTCGTATTGAGGTGCTCGATGCGGATGCCGTAGATGCGCAACCTATTGCGAGCTTCGAGGCGGAGCAACTGGAATCAATGCTGCAGCCTTTGGGCGGGAGGAACCTGGCTGACCGCAAGGAAAGGCTGGTGATTGCCGGGGGACAGAGCGCCATCGCGTATATGTGCCTAACGTTCGACCGGAACGCGCGCATTCCGAACAAGTTGGTACATCGGGTGAGCGCGGCCGACTCGGCAGTAGAAGGCACGGTTATAGGTACCCATCATGCGGAGTTGCATGTGCTGGGGCCGCCTGTAGGAGGAGCAAACTGGCTTGCAGCCGATGGGCCGAGTAATGAGGAGGACAACCATCATCGGCGTGGAGTTGTCGTTCTTGACGGGCACGCGGTGGACTCGCGCCGCTATGCGATCGACTGGAAGCAGGTCATGAACGGTGCGTCATTTTCCGGCGATCCACGCGACGTGCACTCCTATTATTCCTACGGTAAAGCGGTGCTGGCGGTTGCCGATGGTCGTGTGGTCGCTGCGAGAGATAGCTTGCCCGACAACATCCCGGGACACGGGGAGGCATTTCACCCTACTGTGCCGATTACGTTGGAAACGATTGCTGGAAACACAATCACGCTGGACATCGGCGGCGGTCAGTTCGCGTATTACATGCATTTGCAACCGCGAAGTGTGCGCGTGAAAGCCGGGGACCGGGTGACGCGGGGCCAGGTACTGGCGAGCATCGGCGCTTCTGGCGATGCCCGCGAGCCGCATCTGCACTTTGAAGTTACAACTTCTTCGAAGCCGCTCGGCGGCGAAGGCGTGCCTTATGTCATTGACCAATACCACTGCATGAGCGCGTGTGAAGGAGGCGTAGAACTACACATTCAGGAGCTACCCATGAATCAAAACGTTATCGAATTCGGGGAAGAGCACAACAAGTGAATATGCAGTCGACACCTGTAACAACGGCATGCTGGTCGCATGACGGGCCACTCGGAGATTGACCCACCACGGAAAGACGGTCAGTCTCCGCATTGCCGCATTGCCAACCATCCACCCAAAAGTCAGTCAGAAGGCTCTTGCCTAAGGCAGTGCCACTCTGTATCCTTACAGTGATACAGTATGCTCTTTAGACTTACGCCTGCGCCCGGACAGCCGCTCTACTTGCAATTGATGCAACAAATCCGGCACGCTGCGGAAACTGGTGCGCTAAGCGATGGCGACCAGTTGCCAGGCATTCGCACGCTTGCTGAGGAATTGGTGGTAAGTCCGAATACCGTCGCAAAGGCGTACTCCGAACTCGAACACGAGGGGCTTCTCGAGTTGCGGCACGGCTCAGGAGCATTTGTCTGTGTCAAGCGCCGGACCCGATCCCTGGCGGACCAAGTGCAAGGCGCTCGCCGGCGAATTCGAGATGTCATTGAGCGTTTAAGAGATGACGGGCTCTTGGACGAGGAGATTCGCCGGGCATTCGAGGCAGAACTCCTTTACGCAGGCGAAGTTGTGAGAAAGCGATGATGAGCGACAACGTAATTCTCACGCAGGCACTAAGGAAGTCCTATGGGAGCACGGAGGCCGTTCGAGGACTGAATCTATCGGTAGGGCGGAATCGGATAACTGGGTTCCTCGGGCGGAATGGCGCAGGCAAAAGCACGACCATCAAAATGCTGCTCGGCATGGTCCGGCCGAACTCCGGTTCCGGCACCGTCCTTGGAAGGCAAATCACCGACGCAGAAGAGAACCGCGAACTACGCCTGCGAGTAGCATACGTCGCCGAGGACAAGCCCTTATATGGGTACATGACGGTTGAGCAGATGATTCGCTTTGCCAGCTCGTTCTACCCCGACTGGGCCGCGGATGTCGAAAAAAGGCTTTTGCAAGACTTCGAGTTACCGCTGCGGCGAAAAGTCAAAACGCTTTCCAAGGGGATGCGAACCAAGCTGGCCTTGTTGCTGGCGTTTGCTCGGCGCCCCGAGTTGCTCATTTTGGATGAGCCGAGCGAGGGGCTCGATCCGGTCGGAATTGAACACCTCCTTCAAGTCCTGGTTGGACGGTCAGCGGAGGGCGTCTCTGTTTTTTTCTCCTCACACCAGATTGCCGAGGTGGAACGCGTAGCCGACCACGTTTGCATTCTTGAGAAGGGCTGCTTGTTAGTGGACGCGTCGCTGGATCAGTTGCGCAAATTCTATCGGCGCATTGATTTGGTGTTCTCGTCCACACCGCCTAAGAGCGAGTTTCGTATGTCTGGGGTTGAGAGAATCCAGACGACTGGACGCCAAATGAGTGTTTTTGCCAGTAAGAACACTGAGGCAGTAGTCGAGCGGGCGCACGACTTGAATGCTGTTTCTGTTGAGGTCGTCCCTGTGGGGTTACGTGACATATTCCTGGAGACAGTAAAGGAGAATTGAACCGCCGTGCTTTGGTACAAGGCTTGGCTTGAGACGCGAGCGCGATTCCTGACGTCTCTAATGACTCTCACGATCTTCTGTGGAGTTTTCGTCCACCATGCACTGTACATCTCCTGCTCTGATACCTTCCCTTGCGCGCAAGGATTGATACGCCCGGGGAGGCAGGCGGAACTGTATTTTCTCCTTATGGTTACTCAAAACTACGTCGTCATCATGTGGGTTTTGGTTGTCGTTCTCTTAGGGATGGGGGGAATCGTCCGCGAAAGGGCGCTTGGAACGTCCTCGCTGACTCTGAGCCTGCCTGTCAGCCGGGTCCGCCTCTTGGGAGTCCGCGTGGTAATGGGTGTTCTTCAGGCAATTGCCTTGGCCGTTGCGCCTTGGGTTACCGTCTTGGTAGTTTCGCGGATAGCCGGATTGCACGTCCTCATTACACAGGTTGGGCTCTATGTTCTGCTTCTCGTCGGGGGCGGCTTGGTCTATTTCGCGATGGCGGTCCTGGTCTCCTCATTGGTCATCGGCGAATACACAGCTCCAGCCATCGCCTTTGGGGTGGTGCTTCTAAACGCAATCATATTCGATGCTTGGCTGAGGCGTTTCAACGTTTGGCGCTTGGTTACAGGCGATTTCTCAATCGATAAAACCACTTATCTGCTTTCGACACATTTACCCTGGTTGGGCATACTTGCGAGCTTGTCTGTCGGTGTCTTGATGGTGCTGGCATCGACCATCGTGGTGCAAAGGCGAGAGTTCTAAATCCACCGGTCGACCGAGATTTGCCGCCTACCACCGGATTACGGCGAGCCGGAAGTTGAGTCACCGGGGAGCCAGGCGGGGCGGAAGTCCGCTTGTGGTCCACGTCCCCGGATTGAGCAGATGAAGTTTGAATCTTCGCGAACCCCGTTTTCTGGACCGTGTAGCTGGTTCCTCGTGCGACCCGACTTTTGAGGAGTTGACCCGACAGACGAGCCTCTTCGGTATATTCTGCTTCCCTAGCTCGTTGACAAGAGTCTAAACTATTGCCCTGTCATTTATCGACAGGAGAGCCTATCATGTCCAAGCCGACCGATCTTGTTCAAGGCACGCTGGACCTCTTGATCTTAAGAACTCTTACGCTCCAGCCCATGCATGGCTGGGGAATCGCGCAACGCATCCGGCAAGTCTCGAAGGAGGTCTTGCAGGTGAATCAAGGGGCGCTGTATCCGGCGCTGCATCGGCTTGAGCAACAAGGGTGGATTGAGGCCAAGTGGGGGGAGTCGGAAAACAATCGGCGCGCAAAATTCTATTCGCTGACTCCCGACGGCGCGAAATATTTGCGCCAAGAGCAAGCGCATTGGAAGAGGCTTTCGTCGGCCATCGGGCTGGTCTTGGATATGTCGTGGAAGGGGATATGTCCTAGAGGGAATGTGTCTTAAGGAGTGCGAGCCATGCGATGGCGCTACAAATTGCCGCTGCGGTTGCGTTCGCTCTTTCACAGAGGGAAGGCGGAGGTGGAACTCAGCGAGGAGCTGCAGTTTCATTTGCAAAATCAGATCGACGAGTACGTCGAGCAGGGAATGAATCCGAAAGACGCTCGCCATGCCGCTTTTCAGTCGCTTGGAGGCGTTGAACAGTTGAAAGAGGAATGCCGCGACACCCGCCGGGTCAATTTCATCGACAATCTTCTGCAGGACGTGCGCTTCGGTCTGCGGATGCTGCGCCGCAATCCGGGATTTACCCTTCTAGTGATTCTCTGCCTTACGCTCGGCATCGGCGCCAACGCTGCCGTGTTCAGTTGGGTCGAAGGCATTCTTATTCGTCCTTATCCGCTGGTTTCTCACCAGGAGCGCCTGGTTACACTCACCGGAACGGTGCGTGACCAGAGAGACCAAACATCGTGGCCCGATCTCCTCGACGTGCAAAGAAGCTGCACCCTGTGTGAGACTCTCTTTTTGAGCAACATCACGGGTGCGACCCTGAGCATTGGCGAGCGCGCCCAGGTCATCAGGGGAGGTATCGTCTCTGCAAACTATTTTGACGCGGTCGGAGTCCACCCCATTTTGGGCCGGGGCTTTGAGGCCGGCGAAGACACCGGACGAAACGCTCATCCGGTCGTGGTGATCAGCTACCATCTTTGGCAGACCCAATTTGAGGGCGATCCAAAAATCATCGGGAAGACGCAGCGCTTCGATAACGTCGTGCACACGATCATCGGGGTCGCGCCCGAGGGGTTCGACGGGACTTTCGTCGGGCGGGACATGGAGTATTGGGTGCCTGCCTCGATGGTGGACGCCTTCTACGGCGGCGGCAACCGACTGGAGGACCGCGGCGCGCGATGGTGTGAAGCGTATGTGCGACTCAAGCCCGGTGTGACCCGCGATCAAGCGCAGCAAGAAATTTTCGCCATTGCCGCGCGGCTCGCAGCAGAATATCCCGCTACCAATCGCGGCCGGGGTATCAAGGTCTGGCCACTGTGGGAAACGCCCTTCAATCACGCCGGTCATGTGCTGCCGGTCTTCGAGATCATGGTGGCGGTCGTGATGTTTGTTCTGGTCATCGTGTGCGCCAACGTCGGGAACTTGCTTCTCGTCCGGTCCTTTGCGCGCCGACGTGAGATGACGGTTCGCGTCGCCATGGGCGCCGGCCGCGGCCGCTTGTTGAGGCAGCTTGCCACGGAAGGCTTGCTGCTATCAGCCTGCGGCGCAGCGGGAGGCATGCTCGTGGCGTATTGGTGCCGTCACGCGCTTGTTCTACTTTACTCGCTCAGTGGGGAAAACATGTACATGCCTGGGCAAATCGACGGCCCGGTGCTCGGGATGAGCGCGGCCATCTGCCTCGTGGTTATGCTTGCAGTTGGGTTGGTCCCCGCGTTCCAGACGCGGCACCTAACCCTTGCCGACACGCTCAAAACGGAGGCATCGTCGGTAATGGGGGCTCGTGGGCGGGCATGGTTCCGCTCGAGCCTGGTGGTGCTGCAAGTTACTCTTAGCTTCCTCTTGTTGGTGGGCGCGACTTTGCTGATGCAAAGCCTCAGCAAGATCCGAACCACCAGCCCGGGCTTCTCCTCAACGCGCGTGTACGATACGTCAGTAACTTTGAGCACCGCCGGCTATGACGCGGCACGCGCCAAGACTTTTCAGGATGAACTGATCGAGCGCATCCGCGCGCTGCCCGGTGTCGAAGCTGCCGCTTACGCCCGCGCTGTTCCGCTCAGCTATGGCGGGTTTTCTTCAAGTCCGATTGCCGTCGACGGTTACGAACTGCCGCGCAACGGACAGTCCCCCGACGAGTTATACAACGAGGTCAGCCCCGACTACTTCGCAACTATGGGTATTCCTCTCGTTGCCGGGCGCGAATTCACGCGCGCGGACGACGAAAACGCGCCGCGCGTCGCGATCGTAAACCAAACCATGGTGGCGCGGTATTGGCGCGGGCAGAATCCCATCGGCCAGCGCCTGCAAGTGAAAGGCGATTGGACCCGAGTCGTCGGCATTGTCAAAGACTCGAAATACTACAGCATCGAGGAAACGCCCCGGGCGTTTTTCTATGTTCCGCTGCGCCAGTATTTCGACATAGAACCTGACATCCACATCCGCACCACGCAACCTCTGCAAACCATCCAAGCGGGTGTGATTCGCGAGGTCCGCGCCATCGATCCTAACCTCGCTTTATACGAAATGATCACGCTTCAGGAACTAGCCAATCGCACTACATCCGAGCAACTGGTGGCAGTAGCGTTGGTCGCTCTGTTCGGAGGCTTGGCGCTGCTGCTTGCCAGCATCGGCCTATATGGCGTGATGTCGTACACCGTTTCCCAGAGCACCCGGGAGCTGGGGCTGCGTATGGCTCTTGGCGCCAGCTCATCGAACGTGCTGCGTCTCGTGCTGTCGCGCGGTCTGCTACTGACAACGACTGGCTTAATGATCGGGATCGCCCTGGCACTCCTTCTAACGCGCTTGCTCGGCAAGCTCCTGTATCAGGTAAGCCCGCGAGACCCGCTCGCTTTTGCCGCGGCATTTGCGGTGATGATTCTTGCATCGATTGCTGCGTGTTTCTTGCCCGCTTGGCGTGCAACGAGAACCGATCCGATGCGCGCCCTCCGGGCGGAATGATTCCCTCACCCTGTTTACACATACCAAAAGCCACTCTCGTGTTCTTGGACCAACTCCCGAGTCACGAGCCACTCGGAGATTGACCCGGCCACGGGAAGACGGTCAGTCTCAGGATTGCCGACCATAGGTCCAAAATCGCCCTTACACGATACGTCTCTTACTTTCCTGGGATATGATGGGTCGCGTTTCGACTCATATTTTTTCCCGAGGAAGGTTTGAAGGCGCGCTAGCGAAGTAATGGCCGAGGTGTAGCCTTACTCGAGGTAAGAGCCGCAATGAATGAGCCAAAGCATCGCGTAGTGGAGACGAACGGGATCCGCATGCACATCGCCGAAAGCGGAACGGGCCCGTTGGTTGTGTTATGTCACGGTTTTCCCGAGTCATGGTATTCGTGGCGCCATCAGTTGTATGCGCTCGCAGAAGCTGGATTCCATGCGGTCGCGCCTGATATGCGCGGCTATGGCCAGACGCAGCGCCCAGAAGAAATTGACCAGTACACCCTTCTCCACTTGGTCGGTGACATAGTCGGCCTGCTGGATGCTTTAGGGGGGGAGACGGCGGTGATTGTCGGGCACGACTGGGGCGCCCCAGTTGCGTGGCACGCTGCGCTTCTTCGCCCCGACCGCTTCCGTGGTGTGGTCGGATTGAGCGTGCCGTTTGTGCCTCGGCGACCCGCCCGTCCTACAAGCATGATGCCTCACACGGAAGAAGCTCAGTTCTACCAACTTTATTTCCAAGCTCCGGGCATTGCCGAATCAGAATTGGAACTGGATGTTCGCAAAAGCATCCGTAGCCTGCTCTATTCCGCATCGGGGGATTCCCCGCTGCGAAGAAACGCCTCAGGTGTGGACGGCGAAGTTGGCATGGTTCCGCGGAAAGGCGGCTTTCTATCAAGCCTCGCCGATCCTCCATCGTTGCCCGATTGGCTTACCAAGAGGGATGTGGACTTCTATGTGAGCGAGTTCCTGCGTACGGGATTCCGCGGGGGACTGAACTGGTATCGCAACATCGACCGCAATTGGGAGCTCTTGGCGCCAATGGCCGGAGCCAAAGTGACAGTCCCGGCCCTGTACATCGCCGGGGACCGCGATCTCGTTTTGGCCTTTCGTGGGATGGACCAAATCATCGCCAACCTTCCCAAGTTTGTACCGCAGCTTCGGCAAACACTCGTACTGCCAGGCTGCGGTCATTGGACTCAGCAGGAGCGTGCCCGAGAGGTCGGTGAGGCTATGATTGATTTTCTGCGGCGACTTTAGGACCGCCTCGCTCGGAACGCGTTTATCGGCCAGATTCGCAATTTCTTGCTTGCCGACCAACCGGACCGAACCCATTACCAACGGAATCCGCGCATGGCCTTCGTGGACTGAAAGTTCTACCTAGGTCAGGAGTTTCAGTCGCTTTGCCAGCCGCTGAAATGCAGGTTGATCTCGGATGGCGTCATAGGCAGGGAACACCATCAGAGATCCCAAGAATGGGTCGTGTTCCGTCAGAGCTGTCTCCAACCAGCTCAGGCCATGGGCTGTTTCACCTAGCCCGAGGTAGGTCCCGACGATGGGCAGGGCGGGAGCGTAACCTTTCTCGCGACGGGCCCGTAATGTGTCGATCACCTCGCGAGCCTCGACTGTGTGTCCGAGCACGCCAGCAAGGTAGCCAAAGTAGCCCTCCCCGAGTGGCATCCCATCCGCAAGCATCCTGCCCGTCTTTGCCATCTTCCAGGCATCTTCCTTTGATCCTAGCAACACTAATGACAAGGCCAGGTAGAAATAGGTGTAGGGCGAGTCGGGAGTCAGCTCGATGGCGATACGGCCCGCACGGACCGCCTCGTCATAACGGCGTGCATAACAGTTCGCCTGGACAAGGCGGAAGTTCGTCATCAAGTCCAATGGGTCGAGTTCGACGGCCTTGGCGGCATGCGACACAGCCTCGTCATGCCTTCCGACAAAACTACAAAGAATGGCGTAAACCATATGGGGAAAAGCATTCGTAGGTTCCAGGCTTATGGCTCGCCGATGCGCTTGTTCCGACTCGGCCCATCGCCACTGAAACATTCGGAGCATTCCCAACGTGCTATGGAGTATCGCTGAGTTTTCATCAAGCGCCAGCCCCTTCGAGAGCAAATCTTCCGCTGCAGGAAGCGCGCTTCGAGGGGGAAGCATTCCGTACGCGGTGCTGACGATGTAAAACATTGCTGCACCGTAGTAAGGCTCAGCGTATCCCGGCTCCAGCCGCATCGCCTCTTGGACATACTCGAAGGCGCGCCGGATGTCTCCGGGCCGGCGTTTCTTAAGAAGGTAGGCCCCCTTCAAGTACTGCATGTAAGCCGTTGCATTGCTCGGGCGCGCCGTCGGGAGCTGAGACGCCAGGCGGATGTGCATCGCTTCAGCTACCGCCGCGCAAACCTCGTCCTGGATAGTGAACAGGTCGTCTAAATTGCCGTCGAAGCGTTGCGCCCAAAGGTTGAAGCCGTCTTTCACGCCGGCGAGGTTGACGGTGATACGAATGCGGTCTCCTGCCCGCCATACCGATCCTTCCAGCACAGCCTCGACGCCCAATTCCTTGCCGACTTGTCTTGCATCGTAACGCTGGCCTTTGAAGAGAAACACCACGCTGCCCGCGGTGACTTTCAAGCCGTTGATCCGCGACAACACGCGGATCAGCTCGTGAGTCAATCCGTCGCTAAAGTACTCGTCCTTGGGATCTGCTGTTTGGTTTGCGAACGGCATCACCGCAACGGCAGGCCGCTTGGCGATTGGGACGAGAAATCGATAGCCGCGCTTGGGAATGGTTTCAATGAAGCTCGGCGAGTCGGCGGAATCGCCCAGCGTGTCGCGCAAACGGCTAACCGCGGAGTTCAGCGCAACTTCGAAATCGACGAACGTGTCCGACGGCCAAAGCCGCTTGCGCAGCTCTTCCCGCGTGACGATTTCTCCGGGGCGTTCCATGAGAGCGACGAGCACCTGAAACGACTGCTCACGGAGGGGAATGGCCACTCCCTTCTTTAGCAGCCGGCGGCCCTCCAGATCCACTTCGAAATGTCCGAAACGCGGGTTCATGGTCGCTGCAACATTTTTGTTTCCAATCATCTAGCTGTCAACATTTTGGTCAGAGACAACCCATTGTTATGTCGGAGGTCACGGTTCATCTTGCCATCGCCAGACGCAAGGATTCGGAAGGTGGCGCGTACTGGATCGGCTGGCACGCTACGAAGCCCGCTACGGTGGTTGGCAAGGCGTGGGAAAACGGGCCGCAGGTCTGATAGCTCCTTGGGGAGTAAGAAGGATGGCGAGCACTCGAAGGTTTGTTTCGAACCCGATCGAGAAGGCCACGATCTGGAAGGTCAGCATCCGGATCCTGCCGCTCCTGTTCACGCTCTACGTGGTCGCCTTCATCGACAGAATCAATCTCGGCTTTGCCGCCCTGACTATGAATCGCGAACTGGCAATCACCAGCCAGCAATTCGGTTTCGCAGCCGGAATTTTCTTTTGGGGCTATTTCTTGTTTGAGATTCCCAGCAACCTCATCCTCCACAGGATCGGGGTGCGTGTTTGGATAGCGCGCATCCTGGTTACCTGGGGCGCAGTAGCGGCGCTGACAGGCTTTGTGCAGTCTGCCCATCAACTCTACCTCGCTCGTTTCTTGCTTGGCCTCGCCGAAGCCGGATATTTTCCCGGCATTGTTTTGTACTTGGGCTATTGGTTTCGCCAAAGGGAAAAGGCGCAGGCGATTGCGCTGATCCTGATAGGCATCCCCTTGGCCAGTGTGTTGGGAGGGCCAATTTCAGGATTCATTCTGGATCACACCCATTGGTTTGGCCTCAGCAGCTGGAGATGGCTATTCATTCTGGAAGGCTTGCCCGCAGTAACATTCGCTTTTCTGATCCCTTTTCTGTTGCCGAATCTGCCCGCAGAGGCGGCGTTTCTAAATGCGGAGGAGAAGTCATGGATTACCGCGCAATTGGAGTGCGAAGACCAGCAAAAGCTGGGCGCAACGAGGCAATCCATCTCTGTGGCTCGGACTCTGGTTAACCCCAGAGTGTGGCATCTGGCTGGTATCGGATTTGGTCACGGTTTTGCGGCCTACACTTTTACCTTCTGGCTGCCTCAGGTCATAAAGTCAGTCCTTGCCGGGCAGTCCAACACGGTGGTTGGGATCGCGGTTATGATTCCCAATCTGCTTGGCCTGTGCGCCATGATCTTCGTATCCCGGCACTCCGACCACACGCAGGAGCGCCGTTATCACATGGCGTCTTTGGGCGTTCTAGCTGGAATTGCCTTGCTGCTGCTTGGAACGCCTCACTCCGCCATGTCTTCTCTCGCTCTTTTTGCGGCCGTCGCTGTGGGCACCTACAGCTTTTTGCCTATCTTTTTCTCCTTGCCCGGCGAATTCTTGACGGGCTTCTCAGCAGCCGCAGGAATTGCCCTGGTGACCTCTGTCGCTAACTTCGGCGGCTTCGTCGGACCTTATACGGCGGGTCTGATTCGCCAAAGGACGGGCAGCTTTTACTCTGGCCTGATCTACGCCGGGATTTCTTTCCTCGTATCAGCGAGCCTGTCGTTCTTTCTGCCCAAGCGGGCCCTATCTGATCGTGGCGAAACCTTGAGGGCGGCTGACCTAGGAACAAGTTCTAGACCATTAGTGGAGGAATCATGAATCTCAGCCCTAAGCCGATTCGCATCGAGCCAGCGTTTGACGACCGCGAGCAGATCCACGCCATGTTTGGGCGGTATGCTCCGTATCGGGCGCTCGCAGCCTACGCTCCAGAGGGGCTTGCGGATGAAACGCATGAAGAAGGCAAGCGGCCGGTGGTCCCGTGGTTCCGGGGAGACTGGGCTTTGGCCGGCAAACCCTTAGTGGAAGGCGCCGAGCTTATCCTGCGCAACAAAAAGTTTCTTGACGCCGCTAAGGCTGCCTTCGGCACGTCACTTGTGTTTCCTGACTTCGTTGTGGTCAATATCAACGGACCTATGCCCGCTTGCACAACGCATGTGGACAACCCATCCTTTTACGGCGCAACGCGCGTAGATTATCCGTTGGCGCTTTTGAGAGTGATGGGCAGTTCCAGGCTGTTCGAACCATGGCGTGTGGTTTTAGCAAGTGCAATCTCGTGGTTCTATGAAGGCACCGGTGGCAGCTTTGATTATTGGCCGGACGGATTAGACGGGCCCATGCTGAGCGAGCAGCCGCCGTTCGGCAATGTTGCTCTCTGCTCAGACAATGACCAGCTATACCACCGCGTCAATGCGGTGGGGGATCCCAACGCGGAATTGCCCCGTATGTCGGCCTCCGCGCAGATTCGACCTGACGCCGATGGCAACTGGGCGATTGTGGAGAACGGGGAAGTCCGCGCCGTTTATCCGAGTCACGCGATTCGCTTTTCCATTCTGTGGAAAGCGGAAGTTCGCGAAAGAAAGCGACATACCGCAAACCTGACTCTGGAGCGCATTATGGCGATTTTCACAGCGGACCTGCGTCATCGCGGCATCGACTTTCATGTGCCGTGCGATCCCTTGGCCGACACCGCATGGATTCTTCTGCTGCAGCGGATTTATGCGCCTCCAACCGCGACTCAGGCCGGATGACGAGCTGCTCGGAGATTGACCCAGCCCCGAGAAGATGGTCAGTCGCCGGCTTGCCGACCCAGTTCGGCGTTCACGGTCTATGAGTTTTTTGCGCCTGGCTATTCTCCGGGCCGTAGCAGAGTCAGACCGAACGGTCGCGCCAGTTCAACCAGCTGTCCCGGATTGGGGGGCGGCGAACATTTTGCCAACGCCAGGAAGTACTCCTCTAATCCACCTGGAGCGATTATGCACAGCAAGCGGCTGTGCGCAGACGCGACATTGCGAAAACTGTGTGGAATGCCGCGAGGCAAAATCGCAGTGCCGCCGGCGGAAACAGTCCGACGCTCCGCTAGTCGGACTCTCTCGGCAGGCAACGCGACCGCAAATTGGGACAATGAAATCCCTGGGGGTTGCTTCAATCAACGGTTGATCGTTAGCTTTTAGCGCACACGCCGGAAAAACGGTCCTTGAAGCTTCCGTTGTACACTGTCATAGTGTCCTATGACAGAGGGCTACCTAGTTGCTGTTTCAGATCAATTTCAAGTCCGGCATGCCTGTGTATCTCCAGCTTGTCGATCAGGTTAAGGCTGCCGCCGCATCCGGCGCGCTGCAGCCGGGCGAGGCGCTCCCCTCCATCCGGCCGCTCGCGGAAGAACTTCGCCTCAACCGCAACACGGTCGCCAAGGCGTATTCCGAGCTGGAAAGCCTCGGCGTGATCGAGACGCTACCCGGCAAAGGGTGCTTCCTGAAGCAAAACCACTCGCCCTTGCGCAAGGAAATCCGTCGGAAGCTGCTCATCGAGGAGATCGACCAGGCCATTGTCATGGCGCACCACTTGCAGGTGCCTGGCGCCGAATTTTTAAAGCTCACCGAGGAGCGCGTGAAGGAGCTCGAAGAACGCCGCCGCGCCAACGAAGCGCACAAGGAGAAATGAAAGATGAACTCATCCACTCCCGCCATCGACATCCAGAATCTGGCCTACTCCTACGGCAAGGCGGAGGCGGTCCATGACTTGAGTCTGCGTGCGCTGCCGGGCCGCTGCTACGGACTCTTCGGCCGCAACGGTGCCGGCAAGACGACCGCCATGAAGTGTCTTTTGAATCTGCTGCGGCCGCAGCGAGGACAGGTGCGCGTCTTCGGCCTCGATCCCGCGAATGTGGAAGTGGAGGTGAAGCGCCGCCTGGCTTATGTGCCGGACCAGCTGGCGTTCTATCCGTGGATGACCGTTCGCGAGACCCTCGATTATCTGGCCTCTTTCCGGGAGCGCTGGAACAAAAAAACGGAGCAGGAACTCCTCGAGCGGTTCCGGCTCGATTCCGCCAAACGCACTGCGGCTCTCTCGAAAGGACAGCGCACGCAGTTGGCGCTGATCGCCGCGATCTGCCCCGAGACCGATCTGCTCGTGCTGGATGAGCCCACCTCCGGCCTGGATCCCATCGTCCGGCGCGAGTTCATCGAGACGGTCATCGGAGCCTACCAGGAGGGCGGCTCAGGCGAACGGACGATTCTCGTTTCCACCCATCTCATCACCGAGTTTGAGGGATTGATTGATGAATTTACGATCATCGATCAAGGCCGCGCTGTGCTCACGCTGGAAGCCGACGAAGCGCGCCATCGTTTTCAGAAAATCCGCGCGCGATTCGCGCAACCGCTTCCAGAGCTTGATTTGCAATCTGCGCTGCGCGTGCGGCGCGAAGGAAGGGAAATCGAATTGATTGTGAACGGCTCCGGCCCCCAATTGCTGGAACGCCTGAGCCTGCACCAACCCGAAGCGCTGACCGCCGAGGCGCTCACGCTGGAAGAAGTATTCGTCGCGGTCTTGAAAGAATAGGAGGCCCGAATGGACGCCCGAATCGTCAGAATAAAAAAGGAAGCGCGCGCGCTCTTCTGGCCCTGGAGCGCCGTGACCGGCATGGGGGTACTGCCGTTTCTCCTTCCTCACTCCTCCACAGCCGCGAAATTGAATCTGTTGAGTTTCTTCTTTGGCCTTCCGCTGCTCGCCACTCTTTCGCTTGGCAACGAATTCTATCACCGCACATTTTCCCTCTGGCTCAGCCAACCCGTCAGCCGTATTCAGCTTTGGTACGAAAAGACTGGCGTGATGTCTGCTGCTGTCCTATCCGCTGGATTGGTTTCCGGGTTCGCCATGTTCCTCGTTGCTTTGCCCAACGAGGAGCTCACCTACAACAAGGCGGCGGCCGTTGCCTATGTGTTCATCACCGTGGCCTCCGCGACGTTCTGGACCCTCGCCGCACGATCCACCCTTGGGGGCTTCGTTCTGATCGGTTGTATCTGGTGGATGGCCTACAGGTTCGTTAGAGAAGCCGGGACCGGTGAGTTAAGAGGTGTCCCTTCGCCCGCAGCAGCGGTAATCGCCGCCCTCTGCATCGCCTTCGCCGCCCTGATGCTTTGGCTCGGCGTACGGAGATTGCAACGATTCCAGGTGACTGGGGGTACCAGCGGCGAAGACCTGCTGATGGCCGGCCCGTCGCTGATGCCGGAAGCTCTCGCGGGTTGGTTCCACTGCCGGCCCTCGGGCGTCATTCTCAACCTGATCCGCAAAGAGTTTCGTTTGCTGCGGCCGCTCTGGGTGATCGAACTCCTGGTTTTCGTCTACATCGTTTTCTTGGCGATATTACGGCTCCTGCCCGTCCCTGCGGTGCTGCTGCCTGAAACTGTCTGGCAATGGGCCATATTGGGGCCACCGGCAATGACTGGCATGGGACTGGCTGGTCTCGCCGGGATTCTTTCCCTCGGTGAGGAACGAACCTCGGGGACGCACGCCTGGCACATGACGCTGCCCGTCTCCACCCGCATCCAGTGGCTCATCAAGTTGCTCGTTGCCCTGCTCGCGGGACTTGCTTGCGCCGTGCTGCTTCCCGTCCTCGCCATGATTATCGTCGGCTCGGTTTACGGGTCGCCCTTCATGTTTGTTTACCTCGCGGCACTTCCGGATTGGCTAATTTTGTATCCGATTTTGACCTTTGCGTGCTTTTGGTGTGCGTGTGCGACCAATGGGACGGTGCGTGCGGCAACCTGGGCCATGCCGGTCATAGCTGCGATCCCTTTCGCGAGTGCAGGCGGCCGTTGGCTGGGCCAAGAACTAGCGCGCAGCACGGGAACTCTGAGAGACTTCTTTGTATCCTCATTCCATCTCAGTCCTTCCGCCTTCGCAACCGTCACCGAATACGCAAACACCCGGATGCTCTGGCTGTTTATCCCTACCTTGCTGCTGGCGCTGATTCAGAGCTACTGGCTGTTTCGTAGACCAACTCAAGAGAGGACCTCGTGGATGTTGCGCAGTCTTCTGCCGCTGGTGGCGGTGTCGATTCTCTGGAGTTTCTTTGCCTCCGCAGGGTTTCTCTCCTCGCGCTGGGAGCCGTTCGAGGAAACCCGCCGAGCTCTCGATAGATTTCAGCCAACCACGGCGGCGCTCGAGATCACCGGCGTTGAGCTAGCCAAGCGTGCGCCCCTCTCTTCTCTCACGCGCCGTTGGCTGACAGGTTCGAGCATTGCTCTTGCTCCCGACAATTCTCGTCCGATGGTGTACCGCGCCACGATCCATCTGGCCAGCGGATTGGAGTGCCGTCTGATCGTCATCCGGTCCGGTGGGCTGGCGGCATCCTGCGGCAAGGTCTGACAACTCTGAATTGCGCAGAAGTGCTGGGGACCAGGCGAGCAAGTACGGCGATCCATAGGCCACGCATTCGGCGAACCCTCCTCGAAGATCAGTACAGCTCAAGATGGTCAGACGCTTTGCCAGCGACCCGTAAATTGAGGCCAGCGGCCTCGAACGCGAGGCGCAACTGCAGGTTTGCCGACAACAAGCCCAGAACTCATCAATGAGCGCTTTTGCCCTGAAGTCGCCAATCGACACGGTTTGCGGCCTTATCTTGTTTCAGGTTTCTGAAAGGCACTTTTTTCATCGGGCGTCGGTAACCAACGGACGTGCTGTGCCGTCTCTTCCTGAGGAGGAAACTCCGGATGGACAGATTTCTGCTAGACGTTCGATTTGGAATCCGCTCACTTTTTAAGGCTCCGCGCTTCGCCGCCGCCGCGGTACTCACACTGGCTCTCGGCATCGGCGCCAATACCGCAATGTTTAGTGTGATTCACTCCGTCCTGCTCAAGTCCTGGCCGTTCCGGGATTCCGGCCGTCTGGTGGTTGTGTCCCAGAGGATGGCGAATGGGACCGCCAATCTGTTCTCCACGCAGGATTTTCTGAACTGGAAACAGCAGGGCGGACTGTTGGCCCAATTGGGAGCGCACGTTTCCTGGGAGTTCAACCTCAACGATGCTGGAACTCAGTCAGAGCGTGTCATAGGCGGCGAGGTTTCGTATAACTGGTTGCCGACACTGGGTGTTCAACCAGCGCTCGGACGGTTGTTTTCGCCGCAAGAGGATGTGGCGGGCGCGGGCAACTTCGTTGTACTCAGCTCGGCATTATGGAAAGGCCGATACGGCGCCGATCCCGGTATCGTCGGCAAGCCTGTTCAGCTTAATGGAGCGCCTTATACCGTTATCGGCGTAATGCCTGCCGGATTCAACGGTTTCACCGGCAAGGAACTGTTATGGACGCCGCTGCAACTTCATTCGGACGGTGCAGTCAGTTCGTCCCCGACTTTCCACTGGCTGAGCGGTTGTATCCGTCTGCCGGAGGGAGTAAGCCTCGTCGAGGCACGGAACGAATTGGATTCCATCGCGGCTCGTGTGCATCGACAGGACCCAAGCGGCGATGTGGGTTTTGGTGTTTACCTGCAAACCCTCAATGATGCATTCACGCGCGATGTGCGGCCTGCGCTGCTCATGCTGATGGGCTGCGTCGGCTTCGTGCTGCTGATCGCCTGCGCCAACGTCGCCAATCTCCTTCTGGCTCGTGGAGCGGCCCGGCAGCGCGAGATGGCCGTTCGTACTGCCCTGGGGGCCTCTCCCTATCGCATCATCTGTCAGTTGCTGACCGAGAGCGTGTTGCTGGCAGGAGCAGGCGGCGCGGTCGGTATTGCCGTCGCTTTTCTTCTGCTGCACGGAATACTGGCCATCCATCCGCCATCGGTTCCCCGTATTGAGCAGACCGGCATCGACGGCATAGTCCTCGTCTTTTCACTTCTCGTCTCTGTGGCGGTTGGTATCCTCTTCGGGCTCGCGCCCGCGATTGAAGCCGCGCGCGTGGACGTGAATGAGAGTTTGCGAGAACATGGTGGCTCGTCCAACCGTGGATTTGGCCGTAATCGCTCTGTCCTAGTCGTCACCGAAACGGCGCTTGCGTGCATGCTTCTGATCGGAACCGGACTGGCCCTGAGAAGTCTTTGGTTCCTCAAGAGCGTGGAGCTCGGCTTTGTTCCGGAGCAGGTGCTCACCTTCCGCATTGCCGCAGCGACCCAACTCAGCGGGGCACGGATTTCCGATTTCTACCACGATGTTGCCGAACGCGTGCGCGCTTTGCCTGGGGTGCAATCGGCGGCAATCGCGCGCGATCTTCCGCTTGGAGGCACCGATCCCTCCATGCCGATCGACACGGAAGGGAAAACGCCTTCTCCAGTACAGGGAGAGATCGTGACGCGGTACCGGGCTGTGGACGAAGATTACTTCCGCACGCTCCAAATACCCCTGCTTGAGGGCCGCGCCTTTAACGCAGAGGACACGGCAACCTCCTCTCCTGTTGCCATCGTGAGTGAGAGTCTTCGACGCAAATATTGGCCAGGCGAAAGCGCTGTGGGCAAGCGAATCAAGCCCCGGTTCACTGGCAGCTCGTGGTGTGTCGTTGTGGGGGTCGCAACCGACGTCCGTCATTGGGGCGCAGATGTGGTGATTGAGCCGACGGCCTATTATCCCTATACGCAGGTTCCCGACAGCATGCGTGCGCTCATCGAGGCAAACATGGGAATCGCGGTCCGCAGCCGTCTGCCGCAGAACGAGCTTCTCCATGCAATCAAAGCGGCCGTGGCGAGCGTAAGTGCGCAAGTTCCCGTCTATGACGTAAAGACGATGGCATCGATGGTGGCCGACTCCGATTCGCTGCGCGATTTCGATCTCTTGCTGCTGGGAGGGTTCTCCTTGCTGGCACTGGGGCTGGCCGCTGTCGGCGTGTATGCGGTCATGGCCTATTCGGTCTCCCAGCGCACTCGAGAGATTGGCATTCGTATTGCCCTTGGCGCGCACTCGCGCGACGTTTTGCGCCTCATTCTTCGTCGCGGCACGCGGCTGGCAATCGTCGGGTCGGCGATCGGCGTTGGTGCTGCGTTTCTTCTGCGGAAGATCATGGCCAGCCTCTTGTATGGGCTGAGCGCAAACGATCCGCTCGTCCTGTGCCTTGTCCCGTGTTTCATGGTGACGGTCATCGTCTTGGCGTGCTGGCTGCCGGCGCGCAAAGCCACGAAAACAGACCCCATGGCTGCTCTACGCCATGAATAGAGTCACTTATCGAGCCCATAGCCTACGTGATCCGTCGTTTGTGGAAACATCACTATTGCGCCGAATGTGTTTGGCGACAGTTGCTTTGAGTTCTCTCGGAACGCTAGCTCAATGTACTGCCGCGCAAAACCCTCCCGGCCAGAAGATCGACGTGATGATCATCCCGGACATCACGATTCAGACTGAGGATTATGCCGACGCTCGCAAGAAGTTCCATACAAAACTTCTGCGAGAAGGCCCGGCCCCACATCAGGACTGCAAAACATCCAAACCGCCTGTTGGCGTTTCCGAAGTCGCCTTTCCTTCTGGCGCACTGCGTCTCAGGGCTTGGCTGAGCAGTCCGTCAACGCAGGATACGCGCAAATATCCTGCGGTATTGTTCTTGCACGGAGGTTTTTGTTTTGATCTGTCTGATTGGCAAGAGACCGAAGCCTTTCGGGAAGCAGGGTTCATCGTGATGCTCCCAAGCCGACGAGGAGAGGACGGCCAACCCGGAAACTTCACGATGTTCTATGACGAAGTTGAGGATGTCATCAGCGCTGCTGAGTATCTCCGCACGCAACCCAATATCGATAAGACACGGCTATATGTAGCGGGGTCAAGCACAGGAGGTACGCTGACAATGCTAGCAGCATTGGCGTACCCTCATTTTCGCGCTGCCGCGTCGTTTTCCGGGTCTCCCGATGCGGTTGGCTACACGAGGCACGCACTAGCCATCGGGGATCAAGCAGACGTTCCCTTCGATTACCGCGACGCGAGAGAACTCCAACTCCGGTCCACGAGAGCTTACGCCGCCAGTTTCAAATGCCCGGCACGCCTCTTCTATGGGACCGAAGAAAAACACTTTGCGCTATCTACTCAACCCACAGCAAACCTCGCGAGAGAGCACGGACTCGATGTTCAGGCCATCGCGGTTGAAGGCGGTCACGCTAGTGCAGAGGATGCTGAAATACGAATGGCGATCGGCTTCTTTCGCGAAGTGAACTAATGACCGCAGCGCGGCGAATAGCCCCGTCAGGTGCGTCGATCAGGCCTCCAGTCCGGCCACGGCGGGGTGATCCTGTTGAACCTGAGGTAAGCGATCATCTGTCCCATATGTTCGTGGGTGTGCGCCAATAGACGCATGTAGACTCGTCGCACGGTCGTCTCTTCACCAAAAAAGTTCAGGTGCCGATCCAGTTCGCTGTCGCTTGCTTTTGCAAAGGATTGCGACACTGCGTGCAAGGATCGCTTCAACAGGCCGACCACGGCGTCCTTCTCACGTATGCTGGCCGCCAATTCGTCGTTTCTGTGGATCAGGCCCTGGAATCGCGCGTTACCGTCAGCTGGAACTTGGGCGTACAATTCCACCGGAGCAGCCACGCCAATTACGTCGAGAAGCATGAAATTTCCCGTTGCAACATGGACAAACACCTCACTAAACGAACGCGCTTCGGCGACGGGACGCCAATCGTACTGTTCCGCCGGAACGCATTCGGCTATGGCGACAATTTGCCGCTCAGCAATTTCAAGCTCCCACAGAAATTCACCGCGGAACCCGGCGATTCGAGTTGCCATGGAACTCAGGATACAACCACTAAGGCGTGAGGCGGCTGGACTTTCGCGTCATCCGGGTGAACGAGCTGCAATTGAAACTAGCGCGGCTCTCAACGCAGGGCAAGCGGATCATCGTTCCCGACGGTGATCGCAATGAATCCCGTTTGAACGCCCGGATGCGATCGTCAGTGCCATCGCGGAGGTCTCTTAGCCGCGAGCTCTGCTGGTTGGTGTGCTATTCGTTGACGCTGTGCACCTTCGGGTCTAACATCTCCGCTTTCCACGCCGCCAAGCCGCGTCAAGGGAGGATGAACTTGGATGACAACAATACCGCGCCGAATACACCACGTCCCGGGCGCTTGAAACGCTATTTGTTTAGAGGATTGCTGGTTCTATTGGTGCTGGTCGCCGCAGCGGCCGTTCTCGGCGCGTGCTATCAATTCTTCGAGAATCATGCCGACGCCCGCCGGTTTCCGCAGAAAGGTAAATCCGTTTCGCTGGGGCCCGCATTCGGGAACTTGACGTTGAATCTCGATTGTGACGGAGAGGGAAGCCCGACGGTGATCCTGGATAGCGGGCTGGGCGTGCCGGCGGTGGGATGGAACCACGTACAAGCGGAGACGGCTAAGTTCACACGTGTTTGTTCCTATGATCGCGCGGGATACGGCTGGAGCGGGGTAACGACGGCTCCAAGAACGAGCGCGCAAATCGTGAAAGAGCTGCACGCGTTGCTGGAGGCGGCGCACGAAAAGGGGCCGTTTATTTTGGTGGGTCACTCGTTTGGCGGGTACGATGTGCGTGTATACAACGGCCAATATCCCGCGGAGGTGGCCGGCATGGTGCTGGTGGATGCATCGCACGAGGACCAACTGCAGCGCATGCCGCCTGGATTTCAGGAGTTCATGAAAAAATCGACTGAAAGCTTGAAGCGGCAAAAGCTGCTGGCGCCGTTGCTTATTGCATTCGGAGTGGCGCGCTTTTCGGAGCGAAAACTCCAGGCAAGTCCGGGGGTCTCGCAGGAATTTGGCGAGGAGATGCGCTACTTGCAATTGCAGACGAAATTCGTGGATTCGACAGCGGGTGAAATGAGTTCGTTTCCGGAGAGCGCGGACGAAGTGCGGGCGTCGGGAAATTTGGGGAACAAACCGCTGATCGTGCTGACAGCGGGCAAAAACGTGGATGCATCGGAATTGCCGCCGGGGCTCGAGAGGAAGGACATGGAAGATTTTCGCGCCATCTGGGTGAATGAGCTGCAAGTGAAACTGGCGCAGCTCTCAACGCAGGGTAAGCGGATCATCGTTCCTGACAGCGATCACATGATCCCTTTCGAGCGGCCTGATGCGATCGTAAGCGCCATTCGGGAGGTCTCTGCCGCGGCGAATGCACCTGGACGATGAGAGAAGCAACGCGCCGGCGGCCGAGCCAAAAACCCATCAGTTCCCAGAGCTGTTAAATTCTTGAGAATGCAGTCATCTCTGGCTTCCGCCTGCGCGCGTCGCCTATCTGAGCGTTCGAGCAAATCCCCGGTAAACGGGCAAGCCTGAAGGTACCGGCGTTAGTAGAGTTAATGGCCAACGTGTTCCTCGTTCGCCATTCTCGTTGCGTTCAAGACATTGTGGTCTTGTGGTCTCGCGTGTGTGGCGCCTTGTCCCCCTATGCCTTTACAATAATGCGCGTTCTACTCGTGAAAGAAGATTCTGCCCGGAAATCAAATGCGGTACGCATGCGTCCTCAACGGAGCCAAAAGTTTCAACGCCTTCTTGGACCTCGTCTGCGAAGCGGAAGCGGCCCGGTGGGATGCATTCTTTCTCCCTGATGGTCTTGCCATCAAGAATTTCGAACTGTTCGATCCGTGGGTGATGATGGGGGCCATCGCCGCTCGCACTACACGCATTCGTTTTGGCGCCATGATCACTCCGGTATCTCGCCGGCGTCCCTGGAAATTGGCTAAGGAATGCGTCACGGTAGACCACCTCTCTAGCGGCCGGCTGATTTTCGCGGCGGGTCTCGGAGCTTGTCCGGACGACGACGGCTTCAGCACAGTCGGCGAGGCAGTCGATATTAAGGTGCGGGCCGAGCGTCTTGACGAGGGGCTGGAGATTATAGACGGCTTGTGGAAAGGCGAGGAGTACTCGTTTTCCGGAAAACACTTCAAGGTCGACAAGATGTCGATGATCCCCGGACCGCTGCAAAAGCCGCGCATCCCAATTTGGGTTGTCGGTGTTTGGGAAAAGCCAAAGTCCTTGCGGCGGGCGCTGGCTTGGGATGGACTCATTCTCCAAAGATTCAAAGACCATCGTCCGTTTTCTCCGGACGATATTCGCAAAATCGCCGAATACGCCGCAGAGAACCGCCCAGCGGGCAAAGGACCAATCGAGATTGTCTCCGGTGGATCTACAGGAGGCAAAAAATCGAAGCGCGCTTCAGAGATCGTGAAGCCGTTCGGCGAGGCGGGTGCCACGTGGTGGGTTGAGTTTGAGCCAACCTTGGACCGTATTCGCCAGGGCCCGCCGGTTTAATGCCTGAAGAATCGTCGCTGACGGCATTCGCCACCAACAATCGCTCGACGGATCTCGAGGTAGGCGAGGAACATTAGCCGAGTAGCTCGTCAAGCTTGATGTCCGGTTGACGGGGCTCGATACTCGTTACGCCACTTTGCTTGTCGTCTCATAGAGACATATTTTCGGCGGTTGGGTGCCGCGGGCGATCTGGCGTCTATATTGAAGTTGAACTGCCGCAACTAGCCGTGTTAAGGAAGGTCACCGGTCAAGTTGGGAGTGATTCCTATTGAAGTTTGCGATGACCATCCTGGTACTGGTGGTAGCAAGTGCGGCTGCACAGGCTCAGGCGCCAGACAGCCCGAAAGGGCCGATCGCCTTTCGATTCCGCCCGGCATTGGTGGGACAGAAGCGCGCCTTCCACGTTGAAGTGAGCTTTCGAGCAACGCAGGCGATTACGCCGATTGTCGTGCCAACAAGTTGGGGTGACGCCCCGCACCTGGAAGCACAGACGCAGAACCTCGAGGTACTGACCCCGGGAGCAACTCTCGTGGCCGGGGCGAAGCTGGGCTTGAGGGAGCTCCACGCGCGGCCCGGACAGCAGATCGCGCTGGCCTATGACGTCATGCCGCTGCAGACAGAATGGTTCCGGCATCCGCAGGAGCACATGGCGATCATCAACGAGGATTATTTTCTGTTCAACACAGAAAACGCGCTGGTCTACCCGAAGCTGCCCTTCACAGACATCGTGAGCGCAACGTTTGACTGGCGTGCTTTGCCCCAGGGAACCCCCTTCGTCACTAGTTTTGGCGTTGGGCAGAGGCTGCTCCGGGTGCGAGCGCCGTGGTATCAAGTGCTCGATGCCCTGTTCGCCGGAGGAAATTTTCGCGTGACTGAGAGCCATGAGAATGAAACGTCGCTGGTTCTGGCGGCTCGCGGGACTTGGAGATTCACCGATGCCGGGGCGTTTGCGCAGATTCGCCGAGTGATCGATACAGAGAACAAATTCTGGCATGTGCAACAGATGCCGTTCTTTCTGGTGACACTTGCGCCGTTCGATGAGAAGTCAGGCGACAACGACGGCAGCGGCTTCACGAACGCGTTCATGCTATTTCTCTCGCATGAGGACACCTTTGATGCGGAGCGCGTGCGGCTGCTGGCCCACGAAATGTTCCACCACTGGAATCCAATGAGCATGGGTTCGGTCAGCGGAGATGACTCGCTCGAATGGTTTACGGAGGGATTCACGGTCTATTACGAAGCCGCGATTCCATTGCGTGCGGCGCTCATTTCCTATGCTGATTACCTGGAGTACCTCAATCGGCGCCTCGAGGCGTACGAGACGTCTCCGCTACGGAAAGTGACGACTGCGGCATGGAAAAAGATGTCGCATTCATCGGGGCCTGCCTCCGTACTACCCTACGCCCGGGGCGCCGCACTCGCACTGTGGGCCGATACCGCAATCCGGGAACGGAGTGATGGGAAGTTCTCGCTTGATAATGTCATGTTCGATTTAGTCGAGGAAGCACAGGCTCCGAAACCGCCGGAGTTGAGCGAAGATAGAGTTTTCCGGGCGTTTGCGCGTTATCTTGGGCCTGAGCAGGTCTCCATGATTCGATCGATGGCGCTCGATGGAGCAGAGGTGCCTCTGCCGGATAGGCTGGGGGGATGCGCCCGACTAGGTCAGGTAACCCGGACGGTGGTCGATCCTGGATTTGACGAGAACAGTCTCGATACCAAACACATTGCGGGTGTTGACCCAGAGGGCCCAGCATACCGCGCCGGAATTCGCGACGGTCAGGAAGTCTTCCGCTGGTCGATCTATCACGATGACCCATCAAAGGACGTTCTGCTTGGGGTGGTTATTGACGGAAAGAAAGAGATGATCCACTATTCCGCCGCGAAACAGCAGATAGTCGCCCAATATCAGGCGACCGTCGAGGAGAAGCTAGCCCGGACCTGCACGCCTTTTTAGGTCGCCAGCTCAATTTGGCGGGTGACGGGCGTCACTGTAAGTCGAGGCTTCGCAGGGGAACATGAGGCCGAACTTCAGGTTCGCCGAACCCTAAGTTCACAGATACCATTCTGGCTGGCGTTGACTTGCAATTCGATCGACCTAGTCCGGCTCAGCAGGCTGCAGCTGAATGGTCTTCCCTCTGGTTATTCCCCGCCGGTAATGTCGACGTGACCGGACCTTCGCGGCACGCTACACCTTGCGGAGTTCCTCCATGCGCCGGCGGAGGTAGCGCCGCTCCACGGCGTTCGCGCTAAGGCTCAGTGCTCGCTCGTAGGCGGCCAGCGCTTCTTGATTCCGGCGTAGCCGCCGCAGCAGGTCCGCCCGCGCGGCGTGGTAGAGGTAGTACGAATCGAGGTCCCCGGGTGCCGCGATTTGCTCCATCAGCTCTAAGCCTGTTGCAAATCCCCGGCTCATGGCCACGGCTACGGCGTGATTGAGCGCGATGACCGGAGAACCCGTGGTTCGCGCAAGGACCGCATAAAGAGCGGCAATCTGGTTCCAATCGGTTTCCTCTGCCGTCCTGGCCTGGGCGTGCACCGCCGCAATGGCCGCCTGTAACTGGTAAGGTCCCACTCTGCCCATGCGGAGCGACTTTTCCACCAACGGCAGTCCTTCTTCAATTTGCGCGGCGTGCCAGGCGGAACGATCCTGTTCCTCGAGCGGCACCAATTCTCCGGCGGCATTGACCCGCGCATCGCGGCGTGAATCGTGCAAGAGCATTAGCGCGAGCAAGCCGAGATTTTCCGGCTCGTTCGGCATCAGCTCGCAAAGCGTTCGCGCCAGGCGAATGGCTTCCGCGCAGAGTTCGCGGCGGACCAAAGCATCGCCTGCGGTGGCGGCGTATCCTTCGTTGAACACCAGGTAGATGACCGCTTGGACCCCAGCCAGACGTTCCGGCAGAGCGGGTTCTGGAGGGACTTCATAGGGAATCTGAGCGTCGCGGATCTTGCGCTTCGCTCGCACCAGCCGCTGCGCCAGCGTAGGCTCCGGCAGAAGAAAGGCTCGCGCAATCTCGGTGGTGGTGAGCCCGCCAAGCGTACGCAAGGTGAGGCCGACTTGTGCTTCCGGGTTGAGAGCTGGGTGGCAGCAGGTGAAAATGAGGCGCAGCCGATCGTCGGGAAAGTTCATCTCTTCGGCAGGCGCGTGGCCACAAACCGGCCGAGGCGCAATGGACTTCGGCGTTTCGTAAAGCAGTTGATCCTGATTGCTGCGCCGCGTCTGATCGCGCCGCGCGTAGTCGATGAGCTTGCGATGCGCAACGGCATTGATCCACGCCGCAGGATTCACCGGAAGGCCGTTCTGCTGCCA
Organism: Candidatus Acidiferrum sp.; assembly: GCA_036262755.1. GTDB lineage: Bacteria > Acidobacteriota > Terriglobia > Acidiferrales > UBA7541 > Acidiferrum. The sequence goes on along the minus strand of DATAIH010000028.1, from coordinate 13,549 downwards.
ATCGACTAGCGCCGAAGCCAGCGCGTCCTGCACCGCCTCTTCGGCCAAGTCAAACGATTGCGAGGCGCGGATCAAGCCGGCGATGATGCGGCCGGACTCCCTTCGGAAGACCTCCTCGACGGCGCTGCGAAAATCAGTCATCGGGCAGTTGTCAGCCATTCGTTTCGGAGATCCGTCTCGGCGAACCAGACCTGTGAGCTGAAGCCCGGCGTTGATCAGCAAGGTCAGCCGCGGCCGGTCGCCTGAACGGGCTCACCCCGCGGACCCTTAGGGAATTCGTGAATCGGGCGGACTTCCACGCAGCCGTTCGCACCACCGCAGCCTGTGGGAATCTTGGCGGCCCATTCAAGAGCTTCATCGAGATCGGCGCAGTCGAGAATGTAGTAGCCGGCAAGCTGCTCCTTGGTTTCGGCGAACGGCCCGTCGGTCACGAGCGTTTTCCCGTCCTTCAAGCGAACCGTCGTCGCCGTGGAAGTGTACTTCAAAGGATCGGCTGCCCGAAAAATTCCGCGCCGCTGGGTCTCCTGTTGAACGGCAGCGTGCCCGGCAAAGACCTTGGACATCTCTTCCGGAGAAGCTTTCTCCATTTCTGTTTCTTGCGTATAAACCAACATCATGTACCGCATTGGCGTCACCTTTCACGAGCAGATGTGTCTGCCGGTTTGTTGCTAGCTGCGCGCCAGCCAAGGTGCCAATCCCACGAGTAACGCGACCAGCACAGATAACACCATGGGTGGCGGACCAAAATAGAGGAAGCTGAGTACCGCGCCCGCAACCTGCACTGCGAAGAAGGCCCAACCCAAAGTGCCGATGGCCGCAGGGTTCGTCCGCGCCAACTCCCCGAGGTACCAACACAGATAGGCCCAAAAGAGCATCGAGATCGTGGCGGACAGGCCAAACCCACGGCAGAAGCCTCCGTAGGTATAACTCGGGCCGCTCTTCACCAGATGCACTCTGTTCATTGACTCGTATACGGCGAGCCCCTCAGCGGATGATGGGCGAAAGCTCAGAAAGCCGTAGGTATGTCCGAACGCAAACAACACGAATACGATCGAAGCTACGCGATATAGCCAAGTGGCTGCCATAAAGGCTCCATTCCCCGCTTCTTTCCGCTTTGGTGCCGAACGCCCTCTCCCATCGCGAGCGCCAGCACCGCCGCGCGAACTGCTGTACGTCTCGTCGCCTTTACCTTACCTTTTTGCCGAAACCACCATCAGGAAAACGTCATGATAGGACGAACTTCCACCGAACCAAAACGCGCGCCGGGAATCTTCGCCGCGATCGCCGCCGCAGCCGCCTGGTCGGGCGCTTCAACGAGATAGAAGCCGCCCAGTTGCTCTTTGGTTTCCGCGAAAGGGCCATCCGTGGTCAGCGCCTTGCCATTTCGAACGCGCACGGTTTGCGCTTCGGTCGTGGGCTGCAGGGCGTTACCGCCCTTGATGGCGCTGGCGTGCTGCTGGCCGAAGGTCTCGTATTCCTGCATCTCGGCGGGATCGAAACCCGAAGCAAAACGCTTTTCATTCTCATAGATCAGTAATAGAAATTGCATGTCTCTCTTCTCCTTTTTTTTCGGAATTATCTGACGTGCTTCCACTTTTAACAACCTCTCCCGGCCCAGCGGCGTCTGCGTCCCCCCAGGCGAAAGACCGCGACGCCGCGTGCAGGAGTTAAGCTCAAGAGTGTGATCGTTCGGCTTCGCGGCCGACGCGCCAAAGCCTCCGGATGAAAGTGACCCACAGGCCTGTCCTCGGAGCTCCGCGAATCGGCCGTCTTACTTTGCGCGGGTGTAATGGATCTCCTCGCTGAATTTAACCTTGCCGGCCTCTACGAAATCCCACTTTGCGTCGAAGTGGTCGCTCGAGGCAAGATGGAACACCGCGTCGTGCATGTGTCCCGCGCCGGGGGCGATATTCGAGCCACCCGCGAACGCGAAATCCAGTTCGCCCGAGGCGCCATCAAACTTGTCCGCCACCATCTGCGGCTGGTTGCCCGCGGGGCAGTAATGTGTGAGCACCAGCCGGAGGCCGTCCAGATGATACGCGGTGAGCATCTCCTGCCCGCCCGGCTCGGTGAAGTGCTCGAGAAGCACGGAGCCTCCGGCAATCAGCTCAAATCTGCTGTGAGCCTTGCCGCGGCTGCTGTCGACATCCCAATCGCCAACCAGGGCCTTTAGGCGCGAAAAGGCCGTTCCAGCATCCACCTCGGTATTGTCAGCAGCCCTTCCCGCAACGCCTGCGGAGACGGTCGCGGCCAAAAACAGGCTCGAAATCGCGAGCAAACGACGGTTTTTCATACAGTTCCTCCGGCCAGCGGGACTTCGTGCCCCTTCGGCCCTCGAAGGAGCGACGCGCTCGAGGCCCTAAATCGACACTAGAAACCACAAAAAATCACGATTCCCAGCTGACGTCTGGTCCGTCGCAGGTAACTCCAGCCGTGTCAGCAGCTTAGGATTTGCCGGAGGAATATTCGGAATCTGGGGCGATGACTGTCCGCTTGCGCGACACTTCTTCTCGCAACCCGACAATCGGCACAAGGCTCCTTGCCCGATAAGCAGCTAAGTATTGCCGGCACCATAAGTTAGAGGAGAGGAGACACGGAAGGAGATGTGCCTCAGTTTACGGGAATCCGGAGGTGCCCATGCAGACGCTTTGGCGGGACTTAGTCTTCGCGGCTCGCATGTTGAGGAACAGCCCCGGATTCGCGGCCGTCCGCCTGCACTGCGCGGCGCTACTGATTGACATTGTTCGTGTGGGTCAGCGTCGCATATATCCCGTGCATGAATTCACGTTCTGCGGGAACAGCGTCGGGAGCGAACCATGGCCTCCACAACTCGGGCAAGCCTGCTTCCGTCACATGCTTTTCGCTCGTGCCGGCGGCAATTTCCCGGCGGACGAGCGCGACCGTTTCATTCAGGAACTGGACAAATTGCGCGAGATCGCGGCGGTTCGACATCTCACTGTGCCCGGTGATGATGACCGTGTCGTCGTTGATCCGGTCGAGCACGGCAGAAAGAGAATGGATGATTCCCTCGATGTCAGCACTGCCGATCATACTGGCCCTGCCGAGGAAGATGTCTCCTAGAGCGACCGCATTCGCGTGCGCAAAGTAAACGACTGAATCGCCATCGGTGTGGCCGTTCGCGTAATGATCGAGTTCCACATCCTCTCCCGCGAAGTGAATGGTGAGCATGTCGCGAAAAGTTATAACTGGCCAAGCGAGCTTGGGATATGGGCCGATGGGCGCGTTCGACCAAAAGGGAGTTTGCTTTGTCATTAAGCGCTTTCGGACGTTTTCCTGTGCAATGACGATGGCTTCGGGACCGTAAATCGCGTTACCACCAACATGGTCGTAATGCCAGTGCGTGTTTAGAAGGAACTTCACTGGGCGCTTTCCCATACCGTCCAAGGCTTTTTGAATTGCCGGATGGGCGGCGGGCTCCGGGTGATCCACGAGCAAGTAGCCGTTAGCACCGGCGAGTACAAGGATGTTAAACGGGGCTTGCGGCGTGCGGATTTGAATAAGACTAATGTTGCCTCTTACGGGAAGAACCTTGGTCTCTGCCTTCGTAAAGTCAGGTTCACCCGGTTGGAGCCATTGAGCAGGTGCGGGGCGGCACACAAATAACAAGGTGAGTATTATCGCGCGGAGAATAGGTTTCATTGGAATTCCACCGGCATTATAAGAGAACTGACGTCACGCGATCTCTTCGGGAAACTCCTTCGATCGCCCTTGCTGCGGATGAGGGACGGACAACTCTTCCATAATCGGAGGCGGGAAGGTTGACCGACCGCACAGAAAGAAATCCGTAGACAGCGCTGGCAGTTACTCGATGAAGTGCCGCGCAGACGCTGCCTGAGATCAGAAGGACCTTAAATCAGCCACCATCCAGGCGGCCCCGGTAATAAGAAAAGTCAAGACGAATTCGGACCAGTTCAGATGTGCCACTGGGTGAACGATCAGGCGCGGAATCCAAACCAAGACACCAAAGAGTGCCAGCATGAGCGTCAGCAGGCGTGTCGCAAGCCGCGTCTGGCGATTGGTGAGAATGGCAATCGCCGCGAGTGCAAACGCGATTGTCGTGAGTATCGCCCAAAACATCTGGTTGGGCGGAATCCACCTTGGAACTAGCTCAGCCGTCACACGAAGATAAATATCTGACTCAGCGTAAATGAAATCGTAGAGACTCCGAGTCCGAGGCGTGCCAGTCTGCCGAACGCTACCGCCCTTGCCGCGTTCGCCTCGGTCGCGGCGTACAGGGCGGTCGAGCCGCAAAGCAAGGAAAACTGTTCGAAGAAGCTTCCGTATGTGGCATAGACGGTCGGCGACGCGACGATGCCAGGGATGCAGGCCAGCGAAAAAAGCGAATAAACAACGCCGAGAACGACCGAAGACAACCGCGCGGTGCGCGGATACTGCATCCCCATCCCACCGGCAATTTGAAGGGTCATGAGGCACCCGCCGACGATGATGCCAAAAGGCAGGCTCCAGATCTGCCGCAGGGTCTGCCAGGTGTCCGAGTCGTGCCACATCAGTGCGATGACGCCGAACAACACCGCCGACGCGCCAAAGACGACCCGCCCGTACAACACCGTTTTCATCCAGAAAAGGCCACGCCGCCATTGCTTCGGGCCTGGGGCACAAGCGAGGTCATTTCCGCCTCATCTTCCCGCGCCGGTTCGGAGAAGTGCGGCATGCACGATTTGCTCAGTATCCATCATTGAAAGCCGGCCCGTCTAGGCCGCACGCCAGACGAGGGCCGCTTGATGTATATTTGGCGCGCGAACCGGCTAAAAGGATTTCCCTTAGTGGGGAGGTACACGATGGTTCAGAACACGCGGCGCTCGATTCGCTTTTGGATACCTCTGGCTATCGCGCTCTGCTTCGCGTTCAGCGCGGCAGCACAGCTCAGCCCGGATTTGTTTTCCGGCTTGCAATGGCGCAACGTGGGTCCGTATCACGGCGGACGCATCGCGTCCGTCACCGGCGTCATCGGCGAGCCCGGGACTTTCTATGTCGGCCTGCCGCAAGGCGGAATCTGGAAAACAACGAGCGGCGGAATGACCTGGTATCCGATATTTGACCAGGTGACCGAGGTTGATAGCATTGGCGCCATCCAAGTCGCTCCCTCGGATCCCAACATCATTTACGCCGGGAGCGGCGATGCGGTGTCGAGCGCCGCTACAGGCACCAACGGTAACGGGATGTACAAATCTACGGATGCCGGCAAGACCTGGACGCACATCGGCCTTGAGGGTACCACCAAGATTCCCAAGATCATTGTCGATCCGAAAGATCCCAATATCGTGATTGTGGTCGCCATGGGCGGTGCCACCGGGACGCAACGCGGCATTTTCCGCACTGACGACGGCGGCCGCACCTGGAGCAACGTGTTGCACCTTGACGATCAGACCGGCGGCCGCGATCTCTCTTCGCCCTTTGACGAACCAAGCGTGATTTTCGCAACCACCGAATCGGAGACCAGGGGATTCCCTGCGGCGGGCGGCGGCGCGGCCACAGCTGCGGCCGCCCAAGGTCCCAGCCACACCAAGCTCTACAAGTCCCTCGACGAAGGCAAGACCTGGACGGAAATCACTTCCAATCCATTGACCACCGGGCGCATTGGCGTGGCGCTAGCCATGCACACCCGCGGGCAACGGATTTATCTGGTCGGCGCGGCCCAGCAGAATGCTTCCGGACTGTTCCGCTCCGACGACCAGGGCGCCACGTGGAAACACATGGCCGGCGACGATACGCGGATCGGCGGCAGGGACTACATCTGCGGCGTCTGGGTGGATACGCAGAATCCCGACGTGCTTTACACGGTGAGTACGGCCGCCTATAAGTCAACCGACGGCGGCCAGACCTTCGTCGCCTTCAAAGGCGCTCCGGGCGGCGAAGACATGCACGACATCTGGATTGATCCGACCAACGGCAAGCGCATGCTCTTTGGGGTGGATCAGGGGGCGGCGATTACTTTTGACGGCGGGCTTGCGTGGAGCAGCTATTACGCGCTGCCGATCGCGCAGGTCTATCACATCTCGACCAACAACCGATACCCGTATTGGGTCATGGCTTCTCAGCAGGACACCGGAGCGGTCATGACGCGCACGCGCGGCGACGTGGGCCAAGTCTCGGAGGTCGATTGGATGCCGCTGCCTTCTTCCGAGTTCGGCACGCTTACAGCCGATCCCAACGATCCCAATATCATCTATGGCCTCGGTTACGGCGCGGCCGGGGGCGGCAGCAGTTTGGTGAAAATTAATCTGACCACTGGCCAATGGGAGAACGTTGCGCCCAATTTTGGAGCGGATGCCGCCAAATATCGTTCGTACCGGGACGCCTGGCGGAGAGTCGATCCCTTCGATCCGCATGCGATCTACACGAACATGCAGTGCTTGATGGAGTCGCGCGACATGGCCCATTCCTGGAAGGTTTTCAGTCCCGACCTTACTGTCGAGAAGGGCAAACCGCAGGTTCCTTGCGGCACGCCGATGCCGGCTGCGCCTGCCGAGCCTCCTGCTGCAGCGCCCGGAGGCGGACGCGGTGCCAGTAGCGCACCCTTCGTCAACGACTTTGCCATCTCGACGGTCCGCAAGGGCGTGTTCTGGACGGTCAGCAGCAATGGGCAGATCTACAACACGCTGGATAACGGCGCGCACTGGAACAATGGGAGCGACGTTGCCGAAGGCGCGGACGTTAACTTCAACACGATTGAAGCGGGGCACAGCGACGTCAACACCGCCTACCTCTCCGGCCGGCAGGGGCGCGCCGGACGCGGCGGGTCCGATAGCAACTTCCCGTTGATCTGGCGGACGCACGACGGCGGCAAAACCTGGAGCAAGATCGTCAACGGGTTGCCCAGCGGACAGGCTACGGGAAGCTGGGTGAACGTGATCCGCGAGGATCCGAAGCAGAAGGGTTTGCTCTTCGCCGGCACCGAGACCACGGTCTATGTGTCCTTCGATGACGGCGATCATTGGCAATCGCTGCGGCAGAATCTGCCCAGCACTTCGATCCGCGACATGGTGTTTCACACCGACGACCACATGAGCGATTTGGTGATCGGAACCTACGGCCGCGGTTTCTATGTTCTCGATGACACTACCCCTCTGCGCGAAATCGCCGCCAAATCGCAGGAAATCGCAGCGGCGCCGGTCTATTTTTTCAAGCCCGGGGATGCCATCCGCGCGCGTGTAAGCGACAATTGGGATCAGCCCCTGAATCCTGAGTTGCCGCATGCGCCCAACCCACCCTACGGCGCGATCCTCTACTACCACCTGAACCGCCCGCCCTCCGGCGAAATGAAACTGCAGGTGTTCGACGAAGAGGGCAAACTGGTCCGCACCATGTCAAGTACTCCGCCGGCGCTTCCCGAGCGCTGGCCGTACCCCGAATACTGGGTTGCCAAAGGGTCGGATCTCGCCTTGCCGACCAAAGTGGGTACCAACCGCACCAATTGGGATCTGCGTTACGACGATCCGCCGGCGTTAAACTTCGACCTCGAGAATCAGATGAATGTGGCTCCCGGCGGATTTGTCACTCCCGGCCCGCACGGGCCGCAAGTGATCCCCGGCGTTTACACCTTGAAGCTCATTGTCGATGGACGCACCTACGCCCAGTCGGTGACCGTTCGCAACGATCCGCGCGTCGGCGAGAGCCCCAAGGTCATGACCGCTCTGCGCGCCAAGAACAAACTCATGTTGCTGGCCTACCAGGGCGCCAGGGATTCCTATGCTGGCAACTCAGAAGTGTTGGCTGTCCGGCGGCAGGTGGCGTCGTTGGGCGGCAACCAACTTCCCGACGATGTGGCCAAAGCGACCAAGGATATCGACGTTAAGCTCGCCAGTTTCGGCGGCGTCGTCCCCGCTCGCGGTGGTGGAGGTGGAGGCCGCGGTCGCGGCGAGGTGCTACCTCCAGGCGCGATCAAGCCGTTCAATACCCTGAACGCCAGCTTCAATGCGATTGTCAGCACGTCGCAGGTCGGCCTGGATGAAGCGCCGACGCAGGCGCAGATTGATGCTTGGGAAGCTGGCTGCACGGATTACAACGCCACGGTGGCGGCGTGGAAGAAAATGCAGTCGGAGGATCTGGTCGCCTTCAACGCGCTGCTCAGCAGAAGCCATCTGAGCCCGCTGCCGGTGTCTCCGAGCGCGCTCATGGACCCGCCGTGCACCTTCAAAGGGCCGGCCGTGTCGCCAAAGGCCCCAGTCAAAAAATAGCGTAGGGCCCCAGTCGCGCCGCTGATCCCTTTCGCTCGCGCTGCCCCTTTTTCTAGGTTAGAAAAGTGGGTACATCGGCCATCGTGAACTCGATTAACATGAGCGGTCCTGCTTTGGCGCCCGCTGTTAATTTCTCTCTCCACCTTTGCTTGCGAAATACTGCCGCGCCCGAGACTGAAAGAGAAGCCAGACAATCACAGCCAGAAACAAGGAATGGATGGCGATTTGGCGAACCACCGGAAAGCTGATCCCTACGTGGAAGGCCATCCACGCTACCGCGAGCCAGCGTGCCCAATTATGGCCGCGGAGCATGAACACCCCCGCAACGATCGCCAGCAGTTCGGTCCCTTCAATCCAAACATCCTCGTAATGAAACGCCAGCGGTCGGGGGAAGTGGTAAGCAAGGCCGATGGTTCCCACCGCAATGTACAGGCAAGAGAGAACCAGGACTGCTAGCGGACGTTTGCCCAAGTTCATGGCATCACCTCTAGCACCGCATCACTGGGTTCCAGGGCTTCTGGATCTGGTGGTACTACCGCCCCCGCGTCAAGAAGTGCCCGAACGGTATCTACAAAATCTCCCGTGTCTCGGCGCCAACCATTACCGGATCCATACAAAGTCCATGACAGCGCTGTCCCCGAATACTCCTGCGATTTCAATTCCAGCACCGGGCGGAACCGCAGTATCTCCCGGGTCATCTCTGCATTGCCGTTGAATCCAGCCCAATGGAGCGCGGTCGCTCCCATTTCTCCGGGAGTATCCACCGGCCAGCCCGCCTCCAGCATCAACCGAACTGCTTTCGTGTTGTTGCTCTTGGCAGCGTTGGGCAGCTTTTGTTGATCGGCTTCAGACAAAGTTTTGACCGCATCTATGTTCTTGCTGAGAAACTCCTGAAATACCGCTTCGTCGCCCAATTCACACGCCAACGCGAGCTTCAAGTCCTGCGGAGTGCGTTCCATGAGCAATTGAAAAACGTCCTCATGGCCGAAATCACGGGCTACAGCGTGTGCGGTGCGATTCGGCCCAAGCGTCCAGATGTAGATCGTGCCTCCCGAGCGTTGATCCTGCTTCGGAAACCATCCGTCCGATACGCTCATCCGGATGCAGGCTGGATCATGATCCAGATGATGTCGGACAAGATTCATATCACCAAGCGCCGCCGCCATGAGGAGGTCGGTTTTGCATCCGCGGGACACGAGATAGCGAGCAACATCCTGACGATCCTGCGGATAGTGCCGCCTTTGCTCGACGCGCAGCATATACTGGGCCGGCGTCGATTCGTGGTTCACATCCACGGCATTAATGTCGGCCCCATTTTCCAGAAGGAACCTCGCGACTTCGACATTGGAGGCGAAGTGCAGCGGCGTCTGTCCATCTCCGCCTCTTGCGCGCACAACCTCCGGGTCCGCCGCCACAAGCTCCCTCAGTTTCGGCATCATTCCGAGCCGGGCAGCAGCGTGCGCATCTATTACCGCACCGTGTTCCACCAGGAAATCCACCAAGCTCGGATGGCAATCATCCAGCACACCGAACCCGCCCGCCCACCATTCGGTGCGTTTTCGGATGTCGGCGCCTGCATGCAGCAACACATCGATCGTCGCTCGATCGCTTCGCTGCACTGCAGCAAACAATGCATGCTGCCCAGATCCATAGTTCGGCAGTGGCTCGTCGATCCTTGCCCGTAATTCCCGATAGCTCTCCAGCAGTTCCAGGACGCGTTGAGCATCGCTGTCGCGTACGGCGACCGTCAATGCCTCGGCGGGGTCAAGTCCCAGCGTGACAACATGCGATTTCAGCCTCGCCCACGTGGCGAAACCATATTCATTCGCGAGTGAATGCTGCGCATCGGCCAGTTTGGCTTGGGGCATGGTGCGCAGTAACTCTTTGGCTTGTTTTCTGAGATATTCGAGGCGGGGTCTTTCAGGCAGCTCACGAGACATACGCTTCTCCTTTTATGGCCCGGTGTCCGCTATCTCGGGCAAAAAGAGAAGTTAACTCTCGGTTCTGAAAAGCTGATTCAGGTGGGATCTTCCCTTTCCGCGGACGGGGTGCAACCTGATTTGCATCATGAGTGTACCAGAATGCTCCCGTCCGTTGCCACCAACACACCCCACCGCTCTTGACCCTGATTTAAACTGACCAGGGCCGGATCCGTGCCGGTAGCCGCCTTTGTGGCCGGGTTCAACTAGCAGCCCGCCCGTGTCTTGAACTCGCGCGCACGGTCGCGCGCAACCGTGAGATCGGTGTTCTTCGCGTCTTTCAGGCGAACGTTCAACGATCCACCGGGAAGAGAGGAAACTTCCTTAATCCACGCGAGGTTCACCACTGTGCTGCGGTGGATGCGAACGAATTCTTTCGGATCCAGCTTCCTTTCCAAATCAGTAATCGAATGATCCACACAGTACGCTTTGCCTTCCGACGCTGCATAGGTCAGCTTATCCTCGGCATAGAAGTGTGTTACGCGGTGCAAATCGAGAAACCAAATCCGGTCTCCGAGGCGGGACGCAATCCGGTCGAGATACGCCGGTCTGGTTTCGCGAAGAGACTCGGTTAGCTGCATGAGCAAGGACTCGAGATCGGCCTGCGATCGCTGGCCGGAATTCCGCAGCGTTTCAACCTTCTTAAGAGCACGTTCCAGCGATTCGGGATCCACCGGCTTCAACAAGTAGTCCACCGAGTTCACGCCGAAGGCTTGGAGCGCGTACCGGTCGTACGCGGTGGTGAAAATCACGATGGGCTGGCGGGACAATTTGGCCAAAACATCGAAGCCACTCAGGCGCGGCATCTGAATGTCGAGGAAGCACACGTCCGGCGGGTCGGCCGTCAACGCGATAACGGCTTCCTCGGGCGTGGTTGCGGATCCGACCACTTCGACGCGCTCCGAGCGCTCCAGCAGCCGGCGCAACCGTGCGAGCGCCAGCGGCTCGTCATCGACGAGGTAGGCGCGCAGTTTCATACGAGTGGCAAGAGCATCTCTGCCACGGAATGCCCGTCTCGTCGCAACACGTTCAGGCGCGCCTTCCCTCCGAACAGCGCATTGAGGCGGCTGACCAGATTGTCGAGCCCGTGTCCTGCGGGAACTGCGGAGAGGTCAAAACCCTGCCCAGTATCGTGAATCTCAATGCGAAGGCTTCCATTTTCCGACGCCGCAGTGACCAGGACCTCACCGCCAGCATTCTGTGGGGTGATTCCATACTTCACCGCGTTTTCCACCAGCGACTGCACAGACATGGGCGGCACTTTGGCGTTCTCTAGATTGGCTGGAACGGCGATCGAGCTGCGAAGCTTGTCACCAAACCGGGCCCGTTCGATGTCCAGATAGCTTTCAACCATCGCGAGCTCCTGCCGCAACGGAATCAGCGGCTGGCCGCTGGTGTCAAGTGAGGCGCGCAGTAAGGCCGCAAGGCGTCCCACGATCTGCTCTGCGCGAATTGGATTCACGGCGATCAGGGAGCTTATGGAATTTAAGGTGTTGAACAGAAAGTGTGGATGAATCTGCGATTCAAGTGAGCGCAGCCGCGCTTCCGCCGCCAGCTTGTGCGCCCGTTCTTCGCCCACTTCTTTTTCGCGAAGCTTCTCCTCCATACCCTGCACCTGGCCGCGCAACGAGGCGTGGACCATGGCGCCGGTGCCAAAGACAATCGCCAGTGGCATTGCGACGCGCAGCGTACGCACGTACTCCTGCCAGAAGTGCCCGGGGATCACGAAGCCGATGAGCATCTGCATCGTCTCTGCCAGCAAGCACCCCACGGGGGTAATCACAAGGAAGGCCACCGGTGCCATCGGAATGACAGGTAGGCGGCGTAGCAGCTTTCCCGTAACCCCGCCCAAGATGAGGACACCAAGAAAGCCGGTCACATTCGCGTAGAACAGAGAGAAAACCAGGATTTGCAACAGTTCGCGGCCGCTGGAAATCTGATTTCCGGCAATCAAGATCAGAAATACGACCACTACCGCGAAGTTCACCCAAAGGAAAGAAAACACCCAGTTCCGTTTGATTGGCATCATACGAGTTGTATCCTCTTCGACGATCCGGGAGCCGTTAACAACCTGCGTTGCGTCATGACCCGGCAATTTCATTTCCCCACTACGACCGTATAGAAGGTGCTCTACGCAATCTGCCTCGCGCGCCCTACTTGCGCTCGCGCCGTGGTTTTCCCGAGCAGCCATCCCATCAGTGCGCCGAACGTCAAATTGAACGCCAGCGTCTCCCACAAATGACTCCGTGCGACCGTCGCAGGCATCAGCGGATTGGGCAGCAGCAGGAGCGTCGTCCAAGACGCCAGGAAGGCCGCGGCCGCTGCAGCCTTTTGCCACCTCGCAACCCGAAGCATGCGCAGCAGCGGGTACACGCACGCCGCGTACAGCAGCCCTCGGAACGCCTGCAGGAGAAACAGCAGCGGCTCCTTCTGCCAATTGCCCTTCAGCGCCTCGGAGAAGTTCGCGACGTCCGTACCTCCGTAGTACGCGCGCAACGCGGGATTCCGCCACGCTACGTAATATCCCAAGAGCATGTACAAGAATATGAATGCCACAACGAGCAAAGCAATTCTCCAGGTTATCGCAGCAGCGGTCAGTCCAGGCGCTTCGGCGTTTCCCACCGACGACGTCGCACGTCTCCATTTGCCCAGGATCAACACTGCCAGCGCCGCAAACAAGGCCATGGCGATCGCTCCCTGCACGAACAGCGCCCGCATCATTCCAGGCGGCATCTTGGCCGAGAGAAAAAACAGCGACTCGACCTGCGTCGCAATCGTCGAAATGCCGTACATCGCCGCAAATAGTACGCCCACGAGTCTCAAGCCACGCCAACTGGACCGCAGAACCAAATAAGAAATCACGCTTCCCACGCTCAGGCAAAACACAGCAACCGGCAGCAAAAACTCCGCCGGAGCTCCCTGCGGCTGGCCTTTCGGCGCTATTTTAGCCACCCCGGCCAACTCTCCGCCAATGTCGAAGCACACCGCAAGCACAAAACACACCGCCACGATCCTCAGCCCGGTCTTCACTGCCGTGCCTGCATCCATGTTCCCTACCTCCCTCGCACATAACATCTACCGGCAATCGAGTGGCGGCGTCAGTTTGGCGACGAAAGGCAACAATTTCCGATCAGAGGTGGTTAGCGGCGGACGAGCCGGACGGCCAAGGACCTATGCGATTGGAGAATTCGCTGTGTTCGGGATAGTGCAGCCATAGCAACATGGCGTCTCCGGATGGATCGTCGGCCACTCGGAGAGCGCCGGGATAGACCGGCATGTTGTAGGGGACGAAAGCGCCCTACGGGAAAGGAGAGTACATGACGGGTACGTCATGTACAAAATTGGCTTCTC
>DATAIH010000027.1:0-1544 GCA_036262755.1 Candidatus Acidiferrum sp. | reverse complement strand
GTGCTGAACCGGCCATCGTGATAAAACCCCACCCGCGGCATCAGTCCAGAGGCCGTTCAGGGGCGATGTCCGATAGCGCTGGTCTGGGGCGCGATCCGCCTGAAAGCGATCGACACACACCTCGCTAGGAGAGTGCATGTTTCATCCCGGTTCGGTGTAGAGCGGGGGAGCGTGGCAGCCGGAGCACTTAGGGGCTCATGAAAATGGCCCGACCGCGTCCAGCCGCTTCCGCATCAAAACTTCCTCGCCGAGGCGTGGGCGCTCATTGACCAAAATGCCGTGAGGCCAGTTGCGGGGGGACCAGATGCGGGACACTTTTCACCTGGTCAAAACCAGACTTGGCGGCGACAGAAAACTGGGCGCATCATTGAGGCGCGGTTCTTGACGCTCCCCACGGCTTTTAAAGCCGGGGGATTCTCGTTTCCACCCCGACTGCTCCCCACTGAGGGAGTCTGACACCGGGTCCACGAGCGTTTATGCTCTCGGCGTATCCCGCCGCGAGTACCTTCCAACCTTCGGATCGAATGTTGAGGGCAGCATTGAGATCGCGATCATGAACAGTTCCGCAACTGCACCTCCAGCTACGATCGGCCAGCGTGAGGGCCTGGTTTTCCGCGCCGCACCCGTGGCACATCTTGCTGGAGGGGAAAAAGCGATCGATCACCGCCAAATGTTTGCGGTGCCAGATCGTCTTGTATTCCAACTGCCTTCGGAACTCTCCGAAGGAGGCATCGGTCACCGATTTGCCCAGCTTGGTTTTCGCCAGGCCACGAACGCTCAGGTCCTCAATCGCGATGCCTTCGTATTTCTTCACCAGACCGGTGGTGAGCTTATGCAGAAAATCTGCCCGCTGATGGGCTATGCGGCGGTGGACCAGCGCCACCTTGCGCTTGGCCCGCAGCCGGCGCCGGCTTTGCTTGCCGCGGCGGCTCAGCACACGCTGGGCACGACGCAGTTCGCGCTCGGCCTGGCGGAAGAATCGCGGCACCGGAACCCGCTCTCCATCCGACACCACCGCGAAGTCGTGCAACCCCAGGTCCACGCCCACGACCGCGGCCGGACTGGCAGCCGGCAGCGGCGTATTGGGCATGTCGAACTCGGTTACCAGCGCCACATCCCAGTTCCCCGCCGCATCCTGTTTGAAGGTGGCACTCTTCGTCGTTTCCTTCACCAGTTGCGACTGGCGGATACGAACCGAGCCGACCTTGGGAATGTACACCCGGCGATCGGCCACCCGGACCCGTTGGGGAATGCGAAACCGACCCCGATCCCGCTTGCGGCTCTTGAATCGAGGCAAGCCGGCGCGCTTCGCGAAGAAGTTCCGGTAGGCTCGCCGCAAATCGGCCAAGACCTGCTGCAAGGCTTGCGCATCCACCTGGTTCAACCACCGCCGATCGGGCTGTTGCTTGAGTGTGGTGAGGCGACGCGAAAGCTCCGCCCAGGGCAGACTCTTTCCGGTCTCCTGGTAGTGCGCCTGGCATTCGGCCAAGGCCCAGTTCCACACGAATCGGCGTGCGCCCGCCATGCGGGCCAGGGCTTGCTGT
>DATAIH010000026.1:0-3979 GCA_036262755.1 Candidatus Acidiferrum sp. | reverse complement strand
TCCGCTTCACTGGCGATCACGTCACGAAAGTCGAGCAGTTCCCTCAGTAGCGGCCTTTCCTCCTCATTCCCGTGGTTCGACCATCTGCGGCCACTGCAACACTACGATTCTTCCGTCCGCTTCCCGCTCCAGCGTTGGCGCATACAATCCCAACTGCTCGCGCCTCCACCACATTCCCGTGGCGCGCTTTTCTCTCGGCGCGGTGAACCAGTATTGCCACAGCACCGCGCGCACCTGTTTGGGTGGCGCTTTCGGAAACGGATTGCCCGCAAACAGTTGCAGAACATCCGCCGACCCGCGTAGTAGGCCCCGCTCCGTTCGCGGCACGATCATCGGCTCTTCGCGCCACGTGCTCAGCGACGCGAACCACAAGTTCCAATCGAATCTTGGTTGATAGGGCGCGTAAATCCCCGGTGCCTTTGCCGGATCCTGCGGCTTGAACCGAAACGGATAAACCAGCCAATTCTGCCCATCGTCCGAACCTTGGAATTCAATCTCGTACCGCCCGCGCGTCATGATGGCAAACAGCCCATACCGGTTTGCAATGCGGAACGGATCCAGCACCGATACCGGCGTCGTCGGCAACTCCACCGGCTTCACCATCCATATCATCTCGACTGCGGTTACGTAGAAAATCCATGAGAGCATCACCGCGGTCATCGCCAGCTTCAACGCCGCCCATTGTTTACGAAGCGTATCTTGCCAGTGCCTTTCCGAGCTTGCTTCCTCCTCGGGCTTCCCTCGCTGATCCCCGACAAATTCCTTGCCCTGGAGCGTTTCCCGCAACGCGACGCCAAACTCCGCGGGTTTTTCCTCTGCTTGGCTGCTTGCTCGTTCGGATGCCGTGCGACCTTCGCCCCTTTTCCAGCGTTCGGGAAGGAATTGTTTCAGGAGTTTGTCATCCAGCAGCAGAAAGCCCAGCGCCAGCACCAAATAGTTCAAAAATGTGTAGTTTGCCGAAAGGATGATTCCAATCTGCCAGGGCGTCAAAATACAGAAACAAACAATGCGAAACCGCCGCGGCAGGAAAATCATCCACACCAACACCAATTCCAGCGCCAGCGTGCCAAACGACATGGCCGCTTGAAACCAGTGCGGCAAATGCTGCATGTACCATCCAATCCACGTCGGCAGCGGCCCGTTCTGGTAATAGTCGTCGAGCGCCGTGAAGTTCCGCCACTCCGGGTCGCCACCCATGATTTTTGCCACTCCCGATTCGAAATAGATTCGGAAGCATTCCCACAAAAGCAGAAACCAGCTCGCTCGCGAAGGCGGACTTGCCTCGCCCAAGCGCGGCCGGAGACCGCGCGGTGCAAAAAACAGGGAGATAAATCCTGCCTCCAGCAGCATTCCATCGGATTGGTACCCGGAAAAATCCTGCGCTGCGCTCACGAAGGAAAGGAGGCACACAAAACAAATCGCCAGCATTCCGCGCGGCCACAAATTCAACACCAGCAGCACCGACGCGATCATCCCTACCCAGCAAATTCCCGTCAGCATGTGCCGCCCGCTTGAAAACCACAGCAGCGTGGGCGCGTACCAGTAACCTACTCGCCCAAATTGCTCCGCCACCGCGCGCAGATACTCGCCCGCAGGGAGAATGCCTTGCGGCCCGATCAATCCCTTGATTTGAAAGAGGAGGGAGAAAAAGGCGGAGTAATAAATCAGACCCAGTGCGCGCAGGAACATCCAGCGCGGCAGCAACGCGTCAGCTTTGCCCCCTTCGGAAGCAAACAGCCAGCGCACCGCCGACGCCGGTGACCAGTCCTTCATCGCCCGTCATTATATCCATATCCTCGGCCCGCATTCCGATCGATGAACTCGCCGCCTCCCGAGAGGCGAGCCATTCTGCTTCGCGGTTGACGCCCTCTCAGGCCGTCTGGCGGATCACACTGACCTTGTCGAGGAGCTCCGCCCTTGGCTTTTCTCGCGGGGCTTGCATTCTTCGTCGGTTTTGCCAACGCCAGGCTTCAGCCAGGCGGATGGCACTCTGCGGCAAGCCCGGACCGCCGCCAGCAACAACGGCGGGGAAGGAAGAACAGAATCGTCGCAAAGGTCCACAGGAACCCGAGCACAGTGCCGAGCGGCGCTTTCAATTTCCAAGCATCCTGTAACTCGACCAACCTTCGTCAAAGCCACGGAAGTCCCTTGTGATAGGATCGTCGGTAGCGTTAGGGACGCATCCGGTCCGCGGAAAGGGTAGAAGCCCACCTGTCGGAAATCAATTGCTGCGAACCTTCTTTCAGCCCGAGATGCGGACAACGGGCGTTGAACGAAAGGAGGTCGCATGTCGACCGATTCCCCTAACCAGCCGCGTGCGCTTCCGGAGCGTCCCAATCTCCGCCACCTGAAAGAGCAAGCCAAAGATCTCCTCAAGTCTGGCGGCGCCGAGTCGCTGACCGAGGCGCAGTTTAAGATTGCGCGTCTCTACGGTTTTGCTAGCTGGCCGAAGCTCAAGGCCCACGTAGATTCCCTTGCGGAGGTGGGCCAGCTCAAGCAAGCTATCGATACGAACGATCTCGAACGCGTTAAATCCCTCATGACCCGCAACCCAACCCTGCATCGCGCTCCGCTCGGCTACGGAAGAAATGGCCCGCTCACCTGGGTAGCGGAATGTCGTGTGCCGTGGTCGCCGCCAAGTGCCCAGAGACTCGCCATGGCAGAGTGGATGATCGATCATGGTTCGGATGTTCACCAAGGTGGTGATGGCCCGTTGATGCGGGCTGCGCTGTTCGGCCATCGCATCCCGATGATGGAGCTTCTGGTATCTCGCGGCGCAGACGTGAACGCCCTCTGGAATGGCTATTTCCCGGTCCTCTTCGCGCCCTGCGAAACGGTGGAGCCAGCGCCCCTAAAATGGCTCCTTGACCACGGCGCCGACCCGAATTGCCCTGCTCCGCGGCCAAAGTATCCCGGCACGGCGCTCGACTACGTCATAGCCAGCTACGGCCGTTCACCCGAGCTTGGCGCTTGCATCGATACTCTTCTCGAGGCGGGTGGCACGAGTAAACACAACGTTCTGCCTGCTTTGGATTTGCTGCGAGGCCGACTCCATCACCTGGCCTCGCAACTTGAGGCTGACCCCACGCTTCTCGACCGACGTTTCCCCGAACTCGATTTCGGTGTTACCGGGACGCGCCTCCTCACGCTTCGAGGTGCGACGCTCCTGCACGTGGCCGCCGAATACGGCAACGCTGAGGCCGCAAAAATGCTTCTGGACCGTGGGGCTGACGTCAATGCGCGCGCAGCTCTAAATCAGTCTGGAGTCGGCGGGCAAACTCCCATCTTCCACGCGGTTACGCAGTTCAACGATGTGGGGCTCTCTGTGATAGCCCTCCTGTTGGAACGCGGCGCGGACCTTTCCGTGCGTGCCAGCCTTCCTGGTTACTACGAGCGTCCCGATGAAGTCGTGGAATGCACTCCGCTAGGCTACGCATTGCGATTCCCCGGGCTTTCTCACCACGCTGCGAACCCGAAGACCTGTGATCTGCTGCGCGGCCGCGGAGCGCCGGAGTAACCATCCGCGTCTGATTCGAAATCCTCCTTGACGAAACTTCCTGGCGTACTAAAATAGCTTGTGGTGAGCAGGGCGAAAGAGTTTTTGAGGGCGGCTGGTTTGCCAGCTCTTCTCTGAGGGTTCCATTTCCGCTGCTCGTCTTTCGATTACGGGCCGCGGGCTTAGCCAAGCCGATTTGGAAGGTCTTGTGCGGCTGTAACCCCTTTATAATCATCACTTCTATAGGTGTTGATTCCAAAGCACTTACAGTAGATGCGAACCCCCCGTAGCATCCCATCTACAAAAGGCACAGGGATAGGCGCCCCCCTCGTTTAACAAGAATTCAAGTTACCGCGTGGCGGTCAACGATTCATCTTCGGAGGAAGGTATGCCCATCAAGGTCGGCATCAACGGCTTCGGCCGCATCGGACGCAACATCATGCGCACCGCGATCGACGACAAAGAGATCCAGTTTGTCGCGGT